>JASLNQ010000276.1 GCA_030745955.1 Dehalococcoidia bacterium
AGCATGAGAACCTCTTCCGGAGATGAATGTCCGGTGGACAGAACGAGTCCGTGTTCTGCTATTAGCGACAGCATGTCCTGAACTTCTGGCAAGAGCTCGCCATCTTTCGAGATTCGGACAAACGGGCGTGAGGAGTTGCCTTGTCGGACCTCATTTTCAGCGTCGAGCGTCGGCATGTAGACAATTCTCCCAGCACCTCCTTCGACCTGGACAAAATGATCCACGGCGAGAGGATTAATCCCCCCAACCAGGCGGTTCAGAACTATCCCACCAAACACCTCCAGGCTTGGAGCATGTTTGCGGGCGAGATAGGCTAAGCCCGCGGTG
The DNA here is from genome assembly GCA_030745955.1 of Dehalococcoidia bacterium. The sequence continues at coordinate 328 of JASLNQ010000276.1, forward strand.
GGATCATAATGGTTCATGATTACCATTGCCCTGACACCCCGGTCGCTGTACAACTTTGCGAGTTCGAGAACGTCGACCGGACGACCGGTTCTGTCGGGATCGGCATGGGCATGGATGTCAACTACACCCTGGAGTGTCGACATTCAGATAACCTCCTCTGGTAAGTGTCCCGGATGCTTCTGTCCGGATCAGTATGATCCACAAGGTACCCAACCAGACTCCCAATCACCCCACCATTCTGCGTTGCCGCAGAGTCCCTGGTTGAGAAACCAGTGTCTTCAAATGGATGAGCAGACGCAAATGGTCCGTGGAAGAATCATGGCTAGCGCTGACCAGTGAGGTATAGCACTTGACCGATTTGCATGGTGAAGAAGTACACCCGGCCCACATCGGGCTTCCCACATATCTTCAACTACCATTTGCCAGAAATGCTGAAGGGTTAGCCCAGGCAGATATTGCGATCCTTGGTGCACCCGTGGATATGGGTGTCGTGTACCGACCCGGTGCGCGATTTGGACCTCGCGCCATCAGGCAGGCTTCTTACCTCAACGTCTCTCGCTCACCGCTCTATCATCTCGGATTTGACCTAAAACCATTCGATTATTTGAACGTAGTGGATTTCGGTGACGCTAATTGCCCTCCCAGTTCACTGGAACTCAGCCATCAGGCAGTCAAGTCCAAGGTCTCCGAAGCTCTGGAGGCGGGCTGTATTCCGATCGTCCTCGGAGGTGATCACTCAATCACTCTCCCCTCAGCAACGGCCGTGGCCGAACATTACGGTATTGGGGACGTCGGAATTCTCCATTTCGATGCTCATGCGGACACGGGAGAAGCTGGATACGGAGGTGTCCTGATTTCGCATGGGAGTCCTATGCGACGGCTCATTGAGAGCGGAGCAGTACCGGGTAAAAACTTCGTTCAGGTTGGCCTGCGTGGTTACTGGCCACCGAAGGACACTTTTGACTGGATGCGTGTGCAAGGAATGCGGTGGCACCTGATGTCGGAGATCGAAAAACGGGGGATCGATGCAGTCATCAGCGATTCGATCGCCGAGGCCCTTGACGGCCCAAAGTACCTTTACGTGTCTGTCGATATCGATGTGGCAGATCCGGGATTTGCACCAGGCACCGGAACACCTGAACCAGGTGGGATTTCTGCCGCGGAGTTGTTGCGATCGGTTCGACAGATAGCCTCGTCTGAGGTCGACATTGTTGCCATGGACGTTGTGGAGGTCTCACCTCCGTACGATGGTCCCGGCGAAATCACCTCCACGTTGGCTCATAGAGTTGTGCTTGAGGCCATTAGTGGTATGGCACTGAAAGCGCGGTCCAATCAAGTGACCGATTAACCGGCAAGTAAGTTTGATTGGATAACGACATCGCACCATCTGTGAGCAGGGTACAAAATTCCACGGCCCCTCTTCCACTGAGATCCAGCAATGGCGAACGACCAACGATCCCGATGAGCGTTCCCCTCGCAAAGACAACACAGGTGCCAAATCGCGAAAGGAACCAAATTTGAAGATCACAGCGGTAAAGCCATATCCGATCACTGAAAAAGACGGCGATGAGAGTTTCCTGTTCGTAAAAGTGGAAACCGACGAGGGTATTTACGGCGTAGGAGAGGCTGCGTTTCTGGCCATGGGTCGTACCGTGGTCGAGGCTATCAACCACACGGCGAAAGTGGTAATTGGCGAAGATCCATTTGCCACTGAGCAACTCTGGCAGAGAATGTTTCGTGCTGGCGCTGCACCCGCCGATAAGGTCGTGTGTAGTGCGATTAGTGCAATCGACATCGCACTGTGGGACATAAAAGGCAAAGCACTTGGCGTCCCGGTTTACCGTTTGTTGGGCGGGCCTACCCGCGACAAGATCGATTTCTTCAAGCACATCATGAATGACGATGGGAACATCGATGGTCTGGTGGCCAATGCCGTTCAGGCGGTAGACGAAGGATTCAAATATGTCCGCTGGTGGTTATTTGAAACCGAGCCCGGAATTTTCGAACCTGTCGACTCCCTTCGACATATGGTGAAGCAGGTGGAGGCAATCAGAGAAGCTGTTGACGATGACATCGGATTGATATTGGATTTCCACACGCGTGTTGATCCCGACATGGCGATCTGGCTGAGCAAGGAGCTAGAGCAGCACCGCCCACTGGTCATCGAAGATCCAATCCGCGCTGAAAATCCTGCCAGTTATCGGAATTTTGGCCACCATGTGTCATTACCGATTGCCGCTGGGGAGCACTGGGCCAGCAAATGGCAGTTCCGGGAGGCGATCGAGGGTGACCTAATACAGATAGCGCGACCTGATGTGACCCTCGTGGGTGGAATCACCGAGGCAAAGAAGATAGCCGCCATGTGTGAGGCTCACTACATGGATGTTGTTCCCCATGGTCCAACTGGCCCTGTGAGTACAGCCGCCTGTAATCATTTGAGTTTCTCCAACCCAAAAATGGTGTGGGGTGATGCTTCGCCAGGGACCGGTACCTACGTCTGGGATGTGTTCCCGGTCCAACCCACGTTCGACAATGGGAGTATGGCGCGCGATGAGACTCCTGGGTTGGGAGTCGAGTTCAATGAGGACGCGATCAAAGAGTATTCCTTCGAGCCGTACCACCTCCCGCGATTTAACCGACGTGACGGTTCACTGAACAACTGGTAAACCCCCTTCAGCAATTACGTACGGTTCTGTCAGAACTCAGCGTCGGGGGCAGAATAGCATCGTTCCTCATTAGTCGAGGAGACCTGCTCATGCCTTGCCCGCGCTGCCTGTCTACGTCCACGTCGAAGAGAAAACATCGGACCTCGTTGGGCTACCGGACATTTTTCTGCCTAGGCTGCGGAAGGCGTTTCAACGAACGCACTGGTTCACCCTTCAACGATCTTCAGTTCCCCACCGATATCGTCTTGCTCGCTGTTCTCTGGCGTTTGAGATACAAGCTCAGTTTCCGCGATGTGGCAGAACTGCTCTTACAGCGCGGGTTCGTGATCAGCCACGAAACCATCCGGGTCTGGGAGTTCCGCTTTACGCCGATGGTCAGTGAGAATCTTCGCACCAAGCGTCGCGGCAAGGCTGGAGTCTCCTGGTACTTGGACGAGACGTACATCAAGGTTGGCGGTCGTTGGCGTTACCTGTATCGTGCTAATGATCGAGATGGAAACCTTCTCGATTCGATGCCAGTGAGCACAGGGACAAACATGCAGCACGACGTTTCTTGCGCCGACTGCTCAATAGTGCTGGAGAGAAACCACTGCGCATGACCACTGACAAACATCCTGCC
>JASLNQ010000277.1 GCA_030745955.1 Dehalococcoidia bacterium
AAAAGAAGATTGCGAGCAGACTGGTGTACTCCCCATTTTCGAATACCCCAACGATGCCAATTATATGAAGATTTTGACCGGTATGGATGAACCCAATGTGGACGGTTGTTCGGTCACTGGTGGTTATGTATACCGTGGTTCCGCAATCTCGTTACCCCGACTACACCTACTCAGGTTTGGTAATCGATGCCAGGAACTCTTCGTTCGTCTGAGTCCGGGACATACGTTCAAGGATCCGCTCGGCCGCTTCTGTCGGACTGTTCGAATCCTGCCCGATAATCCCGATCATCCGGCGGAGCAGCCAGATCTGCTTCAGGGTCGCATCGTCTTGAAGCAGCTCTTCATGACGGGTACCACTCCGCTCGATGTCGATAGCCGGCCACAGTCGCCGCTCTGCCATGCGGCGGTCGAGGTGGAGTTCCATGTTGCCGGTACCCTTGAACTCCTCGTAAATGAGGTCGTCCAGGCGAGATCCAGTGTCGATCAGTGCAGTTGCGATGATCGTGAGACTGCCAGCCTCTTCACAATTCTTGGCTGCCCCGAAGAATTGCCGCGGCGGATACAGGGCGTTCGGGTCCATACCGCCCGAAAGCGTCTTCCCGCTGCTCGGCACCGACAGGTTGTACGCCCGCGCCAGCCGCGTGAGGCTGTCCAGCAGCACCACAACGTTCTCGCCGCTTTCGACCAGGCGCCGTGCTCTGTCGAGCGCAACTTCGGCCGTGCGGGTGTGGTCTTCTATCGGCTCATCGAAAGTCGAACTGAACACCTCTCCCTTAATGGAGCGGCGCATGTCGGTGACTTCCTCCGGTCGTTCACCGATGAGTGAAACGATGATGTAGATCTCCGGATGGTTCTCCGAGATACCGGCCGCGATCTGCTTCAGCAGTACTGTCTTACCAGCCTTGGGCGGCGCAACGATGAGGGCCCGCTGGCCCTTGCCGATCGGCGCCACCATGTCGATCATTCGCGTCGACATCATCTTTGGCGTGGTGTGAAGTTTTATCTGGTCGTCCGGATAAACCGACGTGTACTGGTCGAACTTGGGCCGCTTCATCGCCGATTCCGGGTCGTAGCCGTTTACCAGCTCAACGCGAATCAGGCCGAAGTACTTCTCACCCTCGTTGGGAGGCCGCACCTGTCCGGTGACCATGTCGCCCTGCCGCAGGCCGAACCGCCTGACCTGGCTCTGCGATACATAAATATCCTCGGTCCCACCCCGCTTGCCCGGTGTCCTCAGGAACCCGTAGCCATCGCCAAGTAAATCCAAAACCCCGGCACCAACCAGCTGCTTGGTCTCTTCCGCGACATTTGCGAGGACCTCGAGCACGAGGTCGGTCCGCTGGATCGGGACCCGCTTGATGCCCTTGTCGATCGCCATTTGGCGGAGCTCATCGTTGGTCTTGGAACCCAGGTTCCCTAAATCGGGTAGCGTGCTCTCGTCCACCTCGAAGTTATCCGCCGGCAGTCCGGCGGGTCGTCCACCACCACCACCCCTCGGGCGGCGTCGGCCCGGCCTGCGTCGGCCACGGGACTGGGATCGGGTTTGGGTTGTCAGCTTGGGTTCCTCCTGTAGGTACTCGGGTAAATCTCCTGCGCCGGAGCAGGTGGCAAATCACTGATGATCAGCCATGTAAGCAACCGGTGCAGTGAATGTTCTTAAGGAAAGTTTTGGGTGAATGCGAAAGACTGTCGTTGTGGGAGAGGCGGCCGTGTGAATATCAGACGGTCGCCGACAGGTCTTGTTTCTAATTGCTCAGCTACGGGTTCTGCGCACAGCTTCTACGCTGGCGAGGTACCCGCGTGTGCGGACATCTTCATCCTGTAAAGGGAAAGCCCAGACGAAATCGGTCGTGTTCACGACGTGCCAGGCTAGGTAACTGATTCAGTGACGGTCCGTGACGGACTCATCCACCTACTCGATTAATAGTATCAAAAATACGCATCGGATTTCCAGCCCCCAAATTCGTCACCCGGTTCTCGAATCCCGGCCCGGTTACTTTTCCTCGAACAGGCCGTGCTGCCCACCCTCACGCAACACGTTCCTTGCAACCCGGATGAACTCTCTGAACAGCGGGTGGGGCCGTTCGGGCCGGGAACCGAACTCCGGATGGAACTGACTGCCGACCATGAAGGGATGGCCGTAAACCTCGGTGACCTCCACAAGCGTCCCGTCCGGGGAAGTCCCCGACGAAACAAGGCCGGCTTCTTCCAGCTGAATCCGGTAGTCGTTGTTAAACTCGTAGCGGTGCCGGTGCCGCTCGTTTACCAGCTCTACATCGTACGCCTCACGCACACGCGTGCCCTCTTTCAGTGCGCAAGGGTACGCACCGAGCCGCATGGTGCCGCCCGTCGAATGGAGCTCTTCCTGCCCCGGCATGAACGCGATCACTGGGTGCTCGGCTTCAGGATCGATCTCCAGTGAAGTTGCGTTCGTGATGCCAAGTTCGTTCCGGGCGTACTCCACCACCATGATCTGCATCCCCAGGCACAGTCCAAGGTATGGAATGCTGCGGGTCCGGGCATAATTCGCGGTGGCGATCATGCCTTCGAGTCCCCGTTCACCGAAGCCACCGGGAACAATGATCCCGCTGGCCGATCCCAACAGATCCTCCGGGCCATGCTTTTCTACGTCTTCGGCGGCAATCCACTGAATGTTGATCGTCCGGTCGTTGTGTAGCCCTGCATGGTGAAGCGCTTCGACGACCGAAAGATATGAATCCTGGAGTTCTACGTACTTGCCGACCAGGGCGATATCGATTTCGGGGTGTTCTTCCTCGTCAACCCTCGCGATGGTGCGCCAGGCTTCGAGGTCCGGCTTGGTGCGAGGCAGGGCAAGCTCCCTGGTAAGGATTTCGCCAAGTCCCTCCGCCTCAAGGTGGAGCGGGACCTCGTATACGCTCGGTAAGGTCGGCAGCCCGATCACGGCATCGGTCGCAACGTCGCAATGCAGCGATATCTTCCTGCGTTCGTCTTCGCCCACTTCAAAGTCGGCCCGGCAAAGTATCGCGTCGGGTTGAATACCCATCCCACGCAATACGTGGACGCTGTGTTGGGTCGGCTTCGTTTTCAACTCATGGGTAGTCCCCAGGTAGGGGAGCAACGTCACGTGAACGTAGAAGGTGTCCCGGCGTCCTACGACGTTCCGGACCTGGCGGATCGCCTCGATGAACGGCTGTCCTTCAATGTCACCGACCGTCCCACCGACCTCGACAACTACGACATCGGCCTTCGATTCGTCAGCCAGCTTCAGAATGCAGTCTCTAATAAGGTTGGTTACGTGCGGGACCGTCTGAATCGTTCCGCCCAGGTATTCACCGGCACGCTCGTTGGCAATCACTTCCGAATAGATCTGACCAGCCGTAACGTTCGACAGCTCCGTTAATTCGACATCGATAAACCGCTCGTAGTGACCGAGGTCGAGATCGGTTTCGCTGCCGTCCATCGTCACGAACACCTCACCGTGCTGGTAGGGCGACATCGTGCCGGGGTCGACGTTCAGATACGGATCGAGCTTCAGGACCGAAACCGTTAGCCCACGGCTCTTTAGCATCCGGCCGATCGACGCAACCGCGATCCCCTTGCCAAGAGAACTGACGACACCGCCC
>JASLNQ010000278.1 GCA_030745955.1 Dehalococcoidia bacterium
ACCGCGCGGACGACTCGCGCCGATTGATCGAGAACGATCTGGACAAATCGAGGATCCTTCCCGACGTTGGCTGCCAGCTGCACTGCTTCGGGGGTCGGAACCTGTGCAGAAATCCGTTGAACCGCACCCTCGACTTTGGAGACAGTTTTTTGAGCGACAACGAGGAGGTCGCCAGCTGCGATGGGTGTACCGTTCGCGGTGCATCGCTGGGTGATCAAGCGTCCCAGGTCATCGCCACGAACGAACTCCGGTAGCCCGGGGACGGGAATCACGCTGAGTTGCGGTGTTGCCGGCATCTTTCGGGGACCTGACGACTAGAACTCGACCCGGTAGAGGTCGCCTTCCGGAACCAGGGTGAGTTCATCGTGGTGCGGGCGATCATTGTGGGTCGAATAGATAGGCACACTCCCGAGGTTCAGCCCCACCAACCACTGGAAACGCTTCGTGAATTCGTCGGGACGCTCCGACGGCATCCGGTCACCGTGAAACTCGACCAGTTGATCCCAGTACCAGTCGTGCTGGAGCATATTCGGTCCAACGACCATCACGTTGTGCTCGGGGCCGGCCACCTGTGCCTGGTACACCAGTGCAAAAAGTTGCGGTTCTTCGGCCAGCACGATTCCCCCTGCGGCCATTTCGATCGTCGACTCAATGAAATCAGCCGGGGCGTTTTTGTTCGACAGGTCGACATCGTCCCAGCCCATCACCAGCGACCACAACGGGACTGCGAGCGCGACGAGGACGAACGAAGCCAGGTACAACCGTGCCCGATACCCGGCCAGTCGAACGCTGCGGGCCGCATAACGCCCGATACCCTGCCCGAGGACCGCGGTGCCAACGGCCAGCCATAACGAAAACACCATGAAGGCCGATATCAGGTAGACGAAGCTGTCGGCGGTATCGTAGGCAATTGCGTAGACCGCGATCGACAGGACCGACGCCAATGACGCGACGACGAACGCCCGGCTAAAGTTCCAGATTGATGTCAGGCCTGCGATGCCAATGACGGTGCCGATGACCGTGTACTGGGTAAACAGCATTTCGGCGATGGCAGAAATCCGTCCGGGGAGCAGTTCATTCGAAAGCCCAAATGCGGCCTGCTGGTAGATCGTGGCTGAAATCATCCACCGGAAGCCCTCGACTGAGTCGGCCGATCCCCAGTTGATCATCGGATTTGTGGATGCCACGATCGGCACGTAGGCATATACCGACAGGCCGGCAAGTAATCCAACGGCCGGTCGCCAATCGAGCACACCCCGCCACCGCTGCTGCTTCCAGATGAGCCAGAGCACCCAGATTCCGAATGGTGCCGCAGCCAGGCCGAGCGTTGTGTGGTTACCAAGGCCCAGCCCGAGCAACAGCGTCATCACAGTCCGGTTCTTGATTGCCGACCTGCCGTCGTTGAGATCGCGGACCACTCCCAGTGCGAGTACCAGCAAGACTGCTCCGAACAGGGCGTTGAGGGTGTACACCTCGGTGATGGTCGACTGCGACCAGAACAGCCGGGATGTGGCGAACGAAAGGGCTGCTATTACCGCTGACGCCTGCAGAGAGCGGTTTCCCCCCACTTCCCGGACTGGGAGCATGCGAAGGAGACGCAGGGCCGCTACGTACACAAACGGGACACTCAACGCGCCAAGCAGGGCCGACAGAAGATTGCCACGGAACGCATGGTCGCCTATCGCCACCACATCGCCGAACACCCTCAGTAGCAACGTGTATGACGGATACCCGGTCGGGTGCGGAACACCGAACGCCCGGGCGGCAGATATGAAGTCCCCACCGTCGTGGCCCGAGTTCAGCCACGTGATGCCGCGTGACATGGTCGCAACGTAAATCGCCAGTGAAAAGGCGAACAACATCACAACGCTCAGCCGCTGTTGCGTGTATATGCCTCTAATTTTCAAAACTGGTGATAAGCCTATAGGTCAGTACGCATGAAGGCCTGAAGTCAGATTAACGGAATTCGAGGAGTATATAAGAATTTGTACCGAAAAGAAAAGGGACCCGCCGAGCGGGTCCCTCTTCACTAAGCGTTCAAGCTTGCCGGGATTTACCGGGAAGTCACTCGCACGCGCCGTGCCCGGCGGGCCGTGAATACACCGACACCGACCAGGGCGATACCTGCCAGCATGGCAAGGATCAGAGCACCAACGCCGGGAGTGTAGTCACCGGTGGCCGGCAATCCGGTGGGGGTACCTGGAGCGTCATCGTCAGCCGTCACAGCCACCGCCAGTCCCAATGCGAAGAATGAGAAGCTCGAGGTGTTAGCACAAACGGTTCCTGCCGAGATGTTGACCGTGCTGTTCAGCTCGACCCACTCGGTCCCATTGTGACGCCACAGTGCCATTCCATTCGGACCACCGTTTGCCCCGTCGATGTCAGCCTGCGTGAAGGGCACACAGACCTGGGCTGGCCGGTTCAGGCGGATCGTGTCGAGTTCAGCACCGGTATCGTCGTACCACTGGACCTCGATAACCGCACTACCAAGTTTAAAGGTACCTTCTTGCGAAGCGCCTGGGTTCGCGTCTATGAAGTCCTGCGATGGCGGCGGCGGCGGCGGCGGCGGCGGCGGCGGCAGGGGGGGGAGGGCGTGCGGGCGGCCCCTTGGGGGTCGACGGTGAGTTCGAACAGCGCACTGTCCCAGAAACGCTGGTCCGAGTCGACGATCAAAATGCGTGTGGCTGACATCAGGAAAAACTCCGAATCTGGTTCTGCCGCAACGTCGAGTGTCTGCCATCCGACCGCTGCTTGAATCGAGTTTGCGCCTGTTGAGGATTTCGGGACAGGGAGTCCGGGAGTGCTCCCGGGGTGGGCATCGGTTTCGGCCGGATTGCCAAACGTGTGCAGCAGGTGTGCCCGAATGGCCCATGCAAAAGCCCACCAGGTGGCTCATCAAGGGATCGCGTCGTGGCCTGGCGACTCACTTCTCCAGTCCTCGCGTACGTCCTCTTAACCCCCGGAATTCCCGGTTGCCCGATAGTCCCAGGGGCGGTGGGACCCAGGGACGGTGCGGGCCGTTCAGGCACAACCTAGCTTGGAGACATGGCTCACGGAGCCGGGTTGAGAACAATTTTGGTTGAAGGATATTCCAATGACTACTCAGACACGTAAAGACCGGGGATTCACACTCGTTGAGCTCCTGGTGGTAATCGGCATCATCGCCGCACTCGCGGCCGTCGTTATTCCAAATGTCAGCCAGTTCGTCGGCAGTGGTGACACCGCTGCGAACACAACTGAGGCCCAGACTGTCCAGGCATCGATGGACCTTTACATGGCCGATACCGGCCTCGCCCCCGCCGCGCAGGCAGTGGCAACGGCTAACATGACAACGTCGACCCCTGCGCTGTCCCCCGGATACATCCGGACGACCACCACAAAGTGCACGTACACGTGGACGATTGCGGGAGTCGTGACACAGGTCGCCTGTCCGTAGCAGGTTCCTCAACCTTTGGGCTCTTGTAGAGTCTGAATCGCCGGAGAGTATCCGTACTCTCCGGCGATTGCGGTTAACGCCGGGTGGGGCCGCACTCCAGCGACCTTGGCCGCGAGCCAAAAAGCCCGGGTTGGAAGGGTTGAC
>JASLNQ010000279.1 GCA_030745955.1 Dehalococcoidia bacterium
GACGGGCGTGATGCGCGGCGTGTTCTTTGCCCCGAAAGCACCGCCAACCTCGAGCGGCGTCACCTTGATCTTGCTCACCTCGACGCCCAGCAGGTTCGACATGTTTTGCCGGAGCGGGAAAGTGCCCTGCGAGTTGCCCCAGACATCGATCCGCCCATCGGCGTGCCAGTGGACGGTCTCGGCTTCGGGTTCTATGTAGCCCTGGTGCACGAGTGCGGTCCGGTAGGTGCGTTCGACAATTACGTCCGATTCGGCAAAACCCTTCTCGACATCCCCGCGCCCGCCCTCGGCGTGGTTGGCAATGTTGCTCGGTTCGTCGGCCGTACCCGATAGCGAGGTTGCCAGCAGGCCCTCGTGGAGCAGCGGGGCGTCCGGCGCCATCGCCTCGATCGGGTCGGTGACCGCGGCCAGCACCTCGTACTCGACCTTCACGAGCCGGGCGGCCTCTTCGGCGATATGGACATCGGTAGCGGCGACTGCGGCGACGGGGTGGCCCTCGAACAGCACCTTCCGGCGTCCCATGATCAGGTTGGCGAGGTACTGGATACCGATAGATACCTCACCCGTATCGACATCGCCTGAAACTTCGGAGGGGAAGTCAGCAGCTGTGCAGACCGCCTCGACACCGGGGGTTGCCTCGGCTGCCGACGTGTCGATGGACACGATGCGGGCATGGGCGTGCGGGCTGCGGACTATCTTTCCGAACAGGGACCCCTGTGCGGTGAAATCGGCCCCGAAGACGGCCCGGCCGGTCACTTTTTCCGGACCGTCGACTTTCCTGTAGCGCTTTCCGAGCTGCTTGAATTCGATCCCGTCGGAATTAGTTCGAGTTTCGATAGTCAAAGTGAGTCCCGCCGCAGGCAGTTGTTCGCTGGTGGTCGCTGGCACTTGGCCCAGCTGGCTTCGATCTCGCCATACTCTTCCCGGCCTGCGCGCTGAGCCCGCCACTGTACCAGAGTGAACGCGCGGTTAGAGCGGCTCTCCTGTTGGCTGGATGGCGGGTTATTTGTTCTCCATTATTTCTTTCCGGGGCGTTCGGTTTCGAACTGGTCGTGTGTTGGGACATCTTCACCAACGACGTAAAGCCAGTAGTAGGCGCCCATGTCGCCGAGGAACTTGAACTGCTTTTTGAGGTCTTTTACGAGGTCCCAGAAACTGTCGTGCGAGCGGAGGTAGGCCTGGAACGTACCGTGCTCTTCGTCGAGCTCGATCATCCGGCGGCGTTGTCGGTAATCGCCTGCAGCTTTCTCCGGTTGCGGATTACCCGCGTATCGTCGGCCAGCGCGTCAACGGCGATTTCGTCCATTGAAGTGACCGCGCCTACCTGGAAGTCATGAAATGCTTCACGCGTAGTCGGCCATTTCGATTCGACGACCTTCCATGACATGCCGCTCTGGAAGACCGCCTTGCTCATGATTTCCAGGTAGTCGCCAAGATTCTTCGGCACGATCTGCTGAGGTGCTTTGGTCAAAGGCATATTTTTCTCCTGCCGGGCCCGGCCCACTGGCGATTTTGCCCGGTTTTTCGGTTCGGCAGACAGGTTGGGGATCGGGCCGGGATATGTCTTGGATTCGACAGAACCGGGTTCGATCCGCACGCCCTCCGCTGGGAGCGAAGATTATCCTGTTCGGGTACCGACGGCGAACCTTACCCGGCACGGGGACGAAGACCTGGCCGATCGAAATAACGTGGATCCCACCGAATCTCCAATATCAATCGAAGCTGAGTTTGCGCAGCAGATCGCCGGCGGCCTGCATTCGTGCGCATCGCTCGCCGTGTTCAAAGACGGTGAACTCGTTGTCGACCTGGTGAGGGGTGCGCGGCATGCCCGACCGCTGTTCAGGGTTTTCTCAATGGGCAAGCCACTGGCCGCGGCGGTGCTGTGGCGCTACAAAGAGCGCGGGTACCTCGACTGGGACAGCGCAGTTGCAGAGTTCTGGCCGGAGTTCGGGACACGTGGCAAATCGGGGATCACGGTTGCCCACGTCCTTTCGCATTCCGCCGGACTCGCCTCGCATGCGAGCATCCCTGATAACGACTACACCGACTGGGGCCGGATCGTGTCGCACCTGGAGGACATGACGCCCGCAACGGAACCCGGGTCCGTTGTGCACTACCACTCGAGGACTTTTGGCTGGCTGGTGGGCGAGATCGTGGCCAGGATTTCCGGCCTGCCGTTCGACGAAGCCTTTGCACGCGAAGTTGTATATCCGCTGGGCCTGAAGGACACGTCGTTTACCGTCGATCCTGTCGACTTCGGGAGGGTCGTGCCGCTCGAGGCGTCCAGCGACTGGACGGACCCGAATCTCGCAGCCAGCATGAACGCCGCGCTGTACCACCAGGTGATGCTGCCTTCAGGATCGCTGGTTACCACCGCAACCGACGCCGCCCGGTTTTACTCGGCAATTGCAGGCAGGGGCAGGTTGAACGGGGTGCCCTGGCTATCTGAAGAGACCGTCGAGCAGGTAACGGCGCTGCGGGTGGAAGGCCCCGATGCGGCCACTGGCAACTACTCGCGGATTGGGCTTGGCCTCCGGCTGCCTTCCGAGCCGCCGAACCAGTACGCAAGCGATCGCGACCACGGCACGGTCGGCCACGGCGGGATGGCTACCTGCACGGGCTGGGCGAGCCTTGAGAGCAACCTGTCGGTCGCCTACATCACCAACCGTTTTCAGATTGAGGCGCCGAACAAAGAGCGGCTTTACAGGATGTCGCTGGCGGTGAGGGGTTCGGTCGGTACGGCTGGTGCAACTGCATCAATCGCTTCGGTAGCGCCGCCACAAGGATCTTCAGCAAAGGACAGCCAGTTGCCGGGTACGCCAAGCCAGTCCCACGAACCGGGTGCGCCAGGGCAAACGAAGCGGGTGTGGCCGGGCAAAGAGTGGGAGGTCGCCGAACCGGAGGAACTGGGCATCGACCGCACCCGGCTCGCCGAGGCGGCGCGGTTCCAGGCCGCCGACGCGGGCGATAAGCCATACCGGGTCCTCGTTGCCCGTCACGGCAAGATAGCCGCTGAGTGGAACTTTCGCACCGACCCCCTGGCCAAGGCCCCGCAGGCGTCGGCCTCCAAGTCGACATTTTCGAGTGTGCTCGGCATCGCCGTTGAAGAGGGGGTGATCGGATCGGAAATCGACCGGGTCGCCGATTACTACCCGGAATTTCTCGATATCGCACCCGGGCAGGGGCCAAAGGAAGGCCGCTACGCCTTCCCCGAGAACGAAGGCATCACGTTCCGCCAGCTCATCGGGAACACGTCGGGCTATATGAAACCCGGCGAGGCACCCGGCAAGGTCTTCAACTACCAGACGTTCGGGATGAACATCCTGACCCACGCCATCGCCACGGCTTACAGCCTGTACAAGACCGCCGATCCTGAGCGGGGTGGTGGCTTCGGGACGCTGACGGAGTGGAAGGTCCGTAATCCAATCGGGGGCACATGGTCGTGGGAATACGGGAACTTCGACCTGCACCCGGAGGCCCGCACCGATGTCTTCGGCTATTTCACCGGCTACCGGATGAGCCCGCGCGACATGGCACGCCTCGGCTGGCTGTGGCTGAACCGCGGCGACTGGAACGGCA
>JASLNQ010000027.1:0-9611 GCA_030745955.1 Dehalococcoidia bacterium
TGAACTGACAGTAAAACCACCGAACTGAATCTTCTTCTGGCGAGCAACTGTCAGTTCGGTGTGCGGGCTTCAAGATGCAGACGAACATGGGCGAACACCGGTAGCACGCCAGGTAAGAAACTCAACATCGGTTTACCGGGATAAAAATTCTCCCGTTCCCTCACCTCGCGTACTTGCGAACCGTGTACGCATCCGACACAGTGTCCTTTAGTCCGCGACACCGAAACACCTGTCACACTGAGCAAAAGGAATCAAATTGGAACCGTCCATCAGGGCATCCCACGGCCTCCGCAGCATGCTGGAGGACACCGATCGATTTCTGACCGCAGTCGAAATCGAGACCTCCCGCGGACTGCTGATGGCCGAGGCATCGAAAAAAACTGCGGAACTCGCAAAGACGCTCGCGGACTTCGAAAGGGTCGACTTCGTATCGCTGACCGACAACCCCGGCGGCAACCCGCATATCCGCCCCGAAGTACTCGGCCAGGACCTGCTGTTCCGGGGCCGCGACGTTGTGATCAACATGTCGTGCAAGGACTACAACCGCAACGGGGTCGAAAGCCGGCTCTGGGCACTCGGCAGCCAGGGCTTTACGAACGTGCTGGCGCTTTCGGGCGACTACCCGACCGGTGGATTCCAGGGGCAGGCGCAACCGGTATTCGACATCGACTCCGTAAGCCTGCTCGAACTGATCGAGCAGATGAACAACGGCCTGCCGAACCCCGCCTGGGGATCGGTCGGCCGGGAAGACCTCCTCGAAAAGACGAACTTTTTCTCCGGCTGTGCAGTGAGCCCGTTCAAAAAGCTCGAGGGCGAGTTGATGACCCAGTACTTCAAGCTCGCAATGAAGGCCCGGGTAGGTGCGAAATTCGCAATCAGCCAGATCGGCTACGACTCCCGAAAGGCCGGTGAGTTACAGCAATACGTCCGGTCCACCGGCATCGACATCCCCCTCTTCGGGTCGGTCTACATCCTCACCGCCCCGGCCGGGCGCTTCTTCAACCGGTGGGGCGTTCCCGGCGTCTGGGTGTCCGACGAACTCCGCGATATCGGCAACAAGCAGGCCAAGGCGAAAGACCGTGGCCGGGCCTTCTTCTCAGAGCTGGCCGCCAAACAGATAGCGATCCTGAAGGGACTCGGTTATCGCGGGGCCTACATCTCGGGACGGCCCCAGCTCAAGCGGATCCAGGGCATTCTCGAGATGGCCGACTCCTACGGTGAAAACGACTGGAAAGAATTCGCCAAAGAAATCAACTTCGCCCAGCCCGACGAGTTTTACTACTTTGAACAGGGCGACAATCCTGGGCTAAGTTCCGACCGGGTAAACAGGAGCTACAAAGCATCGAAGTCAAAATCGGTGTTTTCAAAGGCGAAGGGCCGCGTCACCACACCGCTGCCCTATCGGTTCGGCAAGTTCTTCCACGATCATATGTTCACCGAAGACAGCCTCGGGTTCAAAGCCAGTAAAGTGATCTACCGACAGCTTGAGAAAAGTAAAAAACTCTCGGGCGTGGCGCACACATTCGAACAGACCTCCAAGATTCCCATCTTCCACTGCCGTGACTGCGGCGATTGCTCGCTTCCCGAAGTCGCATATCTGTGTCCGGAATCGCAGTGCGTCAAGAACCAGCGCAACGGACCGTGCGGCGGCACCAAGGCCGGCAAGTGCGAGGTGCTGGACAAGCAGTGCATCTGGCTGCGCGCCTACAACCGCCTCAAGCGTTACGACGATGAAACCCACATGCTCGAGCGACCGGTCGTGTTCCGCGATGCGTCCCTCCGGTACACCTCGGCTTGGGCCAACACGTTTCTGGCACGCGATCATCACGCAAAGCAGAACCCTGCCGACTGCAGCGGTGGGGCATAATCGGTGGCCGCGTTCACCGCGACCCGCCTTCCACATTCATGCAGCACTGAGTGAAACAACATGCCAAGAGTCATCGACAACCCCAACCAGTTCATCGTTCTCGGCGAGAATATCCATACCACCCGCATCGTAAAGCGCGGTGGCGTACGCGGCCATGTATTCGATGACGGCACCGAGGCCGTTAAGTACAGGGTCGATGGCGAACGACACTACGTACGGGTCCCGGAACACTTCACAACCACCCAGCCCTACGAACAGGGCAACCTGAAGCACTTCATGATCGCAGTCTGGAAGGGGCAGCACGGCGACGCCGACGAATCGGCAGAGGGCTGCTCCTACATCCAGTACGAAGTGAACCGGCAGATCAGGGGCGGTGCGCACTACCTCGACCTCAACGTCGACGAGGCCTCTTACCGGCTGGAAGAGCAGAAGGAAGCGATGGCCTGGCTCGTCAAATTCGTGGAGTCCGTCTCGTCGGTGCCACCCAGCATCGATTCGTCCAATCCCGAGATTATCGAGGTGGGCCTTCAGGCCTACGGTGGGACCCAGGGCCGGCCGATGCTCAACTCGATCGCACTGGAACGTCCCGACACCATTGACCTCACGCTGAAGTACAATGCACGCGCCGTCGTTTCGGCCGCCAGCGAGAGCGGAATGCCCGCCGACGCCGCTGAACGGAGCGAAAACATCGGCAACATTCTCGAAATAGCCTTTACTAAAGGCATGCCCAGGGAAGATGCCTTCGTCGACCCGCTGGTCTTCCCGATCGCAGTCGATTCGAACTACGGCAAGCACTTTTTCGACGCCATCGAGCAGACCAGGGCTGACTTCGGCGGCGATGTCCATATCACCGGCGGTATGAGCAACATCTCGTTCGGCATTCCAAAGCGAAGGCTGATTAACGACGCTTTCGTACACCTTGCGATCGAAGCCGGGGCCGATTCCGGGATCATCGACCCCAACACGACATCGGCGGAACGCTCGATGAACCTCGATCTCGAATCGGGACCGATGAAACTGGCGATGGAACTGCTCCGCGGTAACGACGAATACGCCATGAACTACATCACGGCCTTCCGTGCCGGCGAACTGGACTGACCGCAACCAATCGCGCCAAATCGCCCCGGCCGCCTGCTTCCGGCATCGGCATCAGAGGCGAATTTGACCCGGAACCCCGGACTAATATCGTGAGAATTCAGATATTTGCGCCGATTGCGCCATCCGTGCCTGACTGGGCACAATAGCCGGTCACATGTTTCGCGTATTCGCATTCGCAATCAGTTTTGTAGCCAGTAACTTCAACGAGTTCCTGGCGAAGAACGGGCCGTACATGTCAGCGGCTATCGCGTTCTACGCCTTCTTCTCGCTGTTCCCGCTCTCGTTGGCCCTGATCGCCGTCTTCTCTCTCGTGCTGGGAATCGAGGGGTTTGAAGAGCGGCTGATCGAGGGACTCAGAATGCAGATCCCCGTCCTCGCCGAAGCCGACGACGAGTTCCTCGGTAACTTCTTCGAAAGCATTTCACGCGGCCGTACTGCCGGTGGCCTGGTTGCCATCATCGGATTGTTCTGGGTGTCGCAGCAGGTATTCAGCGCAATTCGCAAGAGCATCAACGTCATCTGGGGCATTAACAAGACACGCCCGTTCCTCACCGAACGCATGATGGACATCGGCCTTATGTTTGGCGCGGCCACCCTGCTGTTCACCTCGGTGGCTACCACCGGTTTGCTCACGTTCTTCCAGGACCTGTCTGCGATCTGGCTGCCCGACGCCCCGCTGAGCGATCCCGTGTTGTGGCAACGGCTCGCATTGTTCATACCGTTCACTCTGACGTTTACCGTGTTCCTGACGCTCTACTGGTGGCTGCCGAACACGAAACTGCGCTTCCGCGACGTCTGGCCCACGGCCCTGGCGGGTGCCGCCGCATTCGAAATATCGAAGGCGATCTTCATCTTCTACCTGCGCAACATGAGCGGCATTGCTACCTCGATCTACGGTGGTGTCAGCATGATCATCGTGCTGATGATCTTCGTTTACGTCTCGTCCATCATCCTGCTTGTCGGGGCCATGCTCACATCACGCTACGCCTTCTACCTCTCCGAGACTGAGCAGAGGAGACGAAACCGGTCGCTCTCGCGCAACCTGGAACGAATACGCAGCACCGCGTCGCTGCCCGGCATGCCAAATCCCGTCCCCGCAGGGTCGGCCGAGCCCGAGTTTGCCGAGAGCCCCGGGGCAATGCGCAACAACGACCCGGACGCAACCAACCGGGACTGATTCCTACCCTTTATCAGTACTCAACCCAAACCACCCCCGTCCCGACCCCTGCGGAAGGACCACCCGCCAACACGGGAAGGCTCTGCGATTCAGCCAACCCTCCCCAACACAGCCACCACATCCTCAATGATCCGCCGCATCCCCTCGAGCCGAAAGCTGTGACAACGACTTCAGCTGCCTGATCGCAGGGTGGAGATAGACGGCCCCGGCGGCAATCGTAAACACGAACCCCATCCCAAGCGCCCAGCGTAGTCCCGCCAACTCGGCAACCACCCCCGCTAATGCCACCCCGATCAAAGCCGCGGAGGTTTCAGCGACATTTATCGCACTGCCAACCCGACCACGCAGGTGCTCCGGTGTAACCGTTTGCTGAAGGCTGATCTCGTTGATGTCGTGCAGAATCCAGATCCCGTCGCCTAACAATTGCGGGATCAGGAAAAAGATCGCGGCGAGCCAGATTTCGGTCGGTGCGAGCGGGATCAAGAAGCCGATCAAGCCAGGTATGATCAGGCCGAACGATAGCGTTCTCCCAACCCCGATTTTCCTGGTTACGCGGGTGGCGTAAATCGCACCGATAAACGAACTGATTCCCCCGGTT
This sequence comes from Dehalococcoidia bacterium, assembly GCA_030745955.1. The sequence continues at coordinate 4,741 of JASLNQ010000027.1, forward strand.
GCGTATATCACGCCAAGCGGGCCCGGCTGGAATCCAACCTCGGTCAGGGCGAACAGCGTAATCATCCCGCCGATGATCCCGCCGCTGGCGGCCAGCAGTGCATCGCTCACGGCCATCAACCTCAACACCGGGTGACCAAAGATGAACCTGTAGCCCTCGATGAGCTCGCTCCGTATGTTCGAATCGGAACCGGTCGACCGCGGCGGAGGTTCCGGTTTCCGTATCGCCAGTGTCAGCAGTCCGGAAATGACGAACGTAACGGCCTGGACCACCCCGGCGGTGATGGCCGATGCCAGCTGCGCGATGAAACCACCGATGCTGAACGAGATCTGCTCAACGACCGCGCCCGAAGCCGATATCTTCGAATTCGCCTCAAGCAGCCGCTCTTTCCCGATCAAACTCGGAATGTACGCCGGGTAGGCAACGTCATGGAACACACCCATCGAGCCGTTGATGAACGCCACGACATAGAGATGACCGATCTCCAGCTCAAACCAGAAGTACGCAACGGCAAGCGAGGCGACGCTCACAGCCCTGGCGAAGTCGGCGATTACCAGGACTATCCTGCGCCGTTTGCGGTCGATCCAAACCCCGGCACCCAGGCCAAACGCCAACCGCGCCGCCGTCGTGGCCCCTGCGAGCACCGCCATCTGGTACGGGCGTGCATCGAGAATGAGAATCGCGACGAACGGCAGGACGCCAAGCAGCGATCCGAGCTGGGCGGTCGTCTGTGCGGCCCAGATCTTCAGAAAATCGGGGTTCCGCCACAGGCTTGCCTGCCCAGGCGCAGGTGTCGTGCCTGCTTCCGGCGCTTGGATCGTATCGGGCATACCCCATGATGGCATGCCCCCGGGCAGTCAACCGCTAACACAAATTAGTCACGACTAACCATCGCGCTGCCAACTTGCATCAACCCTCGCCCCTGCCGCTCGCAATCCATCGGAGTACCGCTGCACCCGCGACCATGAGCAACCCGGCGTGGCTTACGACGATCACGGCAACCAGGGCCCACCATAGCGAGAGGTCTGGTAGGAGCCATAAGGCCACCGCCCCCACCGCAAACAACGCGGCACCCACCACAAACAGGTGCGCCCGCAAACTCGGCGATAAGAGGGCACTTTTCACCTTCCTATCAAGCACCGAATCATCTGGAACGGTCATCACGTGTGCATTTCAATGGCGAGGAGAATCAGTCCTGCCATACCACCGGCTACGACCACCACAGTTGCGATCCCGAGGCCAATTCTCAGTTGTTTCGATCGATTACCCATTTTGCGTTTCCTTTCGTGTAGCTGGTAGTGATTTCGCTCATGCCACCGGCGGCCTTATTCATAGGCCAGGGCCTGGTGGACGGGAGTTTCCGCAGCCTCAAGGGCCGGAATTGCGCTGGCCACTGCCGCCAGGACGGTGACGATCGCCAGCCATATCCAGACTCCAGGAGCGGAGAAACTGGTCGCCAGCGGTGCCTGGAAGAACATCTGTCCGGTAATTGATTCGACGAGCAGGGTTGCCGGCACCGACAGGACTACCGCAACCACCCAGCTCAAGACAGCGATTACGGCGCTCTCGACCAGCACGACTTGGAGCACCTTGCCAGTAGATGCGCCGACGGCACGCATGACGCCAAGCTCGCGGCGACGCTCAAGCACACTGATGCTCATCGCCTCGATCAGGCCGAGTCCGCCCACCACTGACAGGAGAACGGCCATGATCATCAGCAGCCCGACGATAATCAGCAGGTGGTCCTCAAGCGCCTCCCGACCGGCGGCAGCCGTGGCAACGCCGGCGACACCAATGTCTGCCCCCGCAAGCCGCTCCTCAACGGCGACCAGAGTCGACGGATCGCTATCACCGGTGAACCGGATGTGATTGGCAGGGCCGTCCGGACCAGGTCGGTCAGAGCCGGAACTTTCCGGCAGGTTGCTGCCGTACGCAACACCGCCCTGGCCTCCGCTGAGCTGGCGGACAATCCCAACGACTGTCCACGTAGAACTCAATCCATCTATCTCGATATCGACCGACTCCCCAACGCTCGGAACCGGATCGTCTATGAACTGGGTCACCACCAGCGCGTTCTCGTCGCCCGGTCGAAGCCAGCGTCCCTCGAGCAGCGGGTAGTCGATCATTCCCGTGCTCTCAGGCGGGATGAGCAGCCGGAAGGCGTCTCCAGCGCCCCCCTCCGGTAGCTGCATCGCGGCGGTGAAATGGTTCCAGGTCTCGAACACGTCAACCCCGGGAACACCCTCAAGGCTGCGAGCGATCTCCTGTACCCCGTAGGCCCGGTCCAGCTGGACCTCGGCCGAGTAACGCCGGGCCTCGAACTCGTCGTCAACAGCCCGGTCCCAGGCCGCTCCCGTGTTGAGCGCCACCATGAACGCTGCCCCACCGATCGAGAGCGCCAGCACGGTGAGCAAGGTGCGGGACCGGGAGCGGAAAGCATTGCGGACCCCGAACATGTTCGTGCGTCCGATCCACCGCACCCGCCCGAGTATTCCCAGCCCCGAATCGACGATTCCCGAACGAGCGGCAACACCGTAGTCTGTGATCACCTCACGGACAGGCAGACGGCTGATCCTGGTCACCGGGTACAGCGCGGCGAGCAGGGGCACACCAAGCCCCGCAACGACCTGCAGCGGCATGATCCAGGCGTCGAGGCGGTAGCTCGCAACCTCAAAATTGAGTAGGCCGAACGAGAACCCGATAAAGCCGCGGGCGCCGAGGATTCCCAGCGGTATGCCGATCACGAGGCCGATCACACCGAGTATCGCCACGGTGCCAAGGTAAATACCGGCGACCTGACCGTCCCGGGCACCGATCGCCTTCATCACGCCGATCTCGCGGGCCTGCTGCTTCATCTGGGCCGTGATCAGGGTGGCGACCAGCGCCCCGCTGGCAACCAGGGTGAGGGCTCCAAACGTTTGGAGCAGAAACAACAGCGTCTTCATCACGCTCTGCGCGGGGTGTTCGCCCGGGACCGGCACATCGACCCTGCTTACCACTATCTCTTCAGCCAGCAACTCGGCCCGCAACGCCGCTGCGATGCGACGGTTGCCAGCCCGGTCGTTCTCACCTGCGGTGACGATCCGCAACTCGTCCAGGACCGGATCGAGTCCAAGGGTGGCGAGTCCACCGGGGGTGATGTACCCAACGACAATTCCGGCCATCCACGCCGGCGTCCGTCCCGGATCGTGAACGAAACCCGTCACCGACAATGCCCGGGGTGACTCACCCGGCATGGTGACCGTGATTTCTTCGCCGATAGCAAGATCGACCTCCGTGAGAGATGACCGTTCGATCAGGATCTCGTCGCTGGCCGGATTCCACCCACCGCTGTCAGATTCGAACCGGCTGACGGTTTGGTCGTTGAAATCGGGGACCACCACCAGCTGCAGGTCGATCCACTCGTCGGAGCCCAGCGCGAGCCGGCCCGTCACCTCGCGGCGGGCCTCCGCAGACACGATCTCCGGCCGTGCCTGGACCGCTGCCACAAGTTCGGCGTCAACCCCGTCGATACGCAGAATCGCCGATGCCGGGTTCGTCCCCATGTAGTTGCGGTCCATCTCGCGGGTCATCACCGAAAAGGCATTGAGGATCGAACCCGTGGCGGCAACCCCGACCGTAATGGCCATGACGACCAGCAACGTCCGTCCCCTGTTCCAGGAGAGATCGCGCAAGACCTTGCGCCACCGCGGGCTAAACATGGGCCATCCCCGCAGTTTCACTGCGTGAACTGGCATCTACGCCTTCACCGGCGAGCGAATCGTCGCCATCGCTCCCGAGGACGCGGCCATCAGAGACAGTCACCACCCGGTCGACCCGTGATGCGATGTCGCGCTCGTGTGTCACGATCACCACAGTCTTACCGCCTGCAGCCAGGTCCCGGAACAACCCGAGCACGGCATCGGCAGCGTGTGAGTCGAGGTTCCCGGTCGGTTCGTCAGCCGCGATAAACGGCGGATCGTTGGCCAGTGCGCGGGCAATCGCCACACGCTGTTGCTGCCCGCTCGACAACGCCGCGGGGAACTTATCTGCCTGGTCGGCGACATCGACCAACTCGAGCAGCGACATCGCCCGGCTAAACCGTTCCCGCGTCCGGACCGACCCGGTGAAGTCCATCGGCAGTACCACGTTCTCCACCACCGTCAGGGTCGGCATCAGCTGTTGAAACTGGAACACCAGTCCGACGTTGTTGCCACGCCACCGGGCGATCTCGTTCTCGCTGAGATCATTGAGGCCCGTCCCGTTGACCCGGATCACCCCCGAGGTCGGCCGGTCGATGCCTGTGAGCATGTTGAGGAGGGTCGACTTACCGCTCCCGCTCTTGCCGACGATCGCAACGAACTCTCCGGTATCGACCGAGAGGTCGGCATCGGTCAGCGCCGGAAAATCGCCCGATACCGTCTCGTAAACACGGGCGACGCCCCTGAGCTCGATCAGTCTTCGAGATTCTCCGCTCGAGTAACCGTCAACTCGACGGCCGTTTGTGCCGGTGCTAGAAGGCCTGTTCATCGTGCATCCCCGGGTGCTGACTGAACCGGGACAGAGATCGATCCGGCGGCGCGTAACGCTGCGCCATCAGTCTTGATCCCCCCGCCGGATTCCCATACAGTGTGTTCTAAAACAAACATCATGTTCATTAACGTAGTGATCGTGACACGCGGAAACAACAGCCAATCCAGCCTGGATGTTTCATTCGGAACACATTTGCCCGATTGTTCTGAAACGAGATGAAATCATGACAACCGAACACCGCAACGACCGGCGGGTGCGCCGCACCAGGCAACGGCTCCACTCCGCACTGATCTCACTGATCCTGGAGAACGACTACGACAGGATCACGGTGCAGGACCTCATCGACCGTGCCGATGTCG
>JASLNQ010000027.1:9621-14615 GCA_030745955.1 Dehalococcoidia bacterium
GAGACGAAAGACGACCTGCTGGTGAGTGGAATGGACCACCTCACCGACGACATCGAGCGGCATATGGCCGAAGACCCCTCGGCCGCCGACATGATCCTGCCCGGCCTCGGGATCTTCAAGCACGTCGCCGAGAACCACACCCTGTTCCGCGCACTGCTCGGCAGCCGGGGAATCGACATCGTTCACAGGGCCGCGGTCGAAGCATTCACCGAGCACGCGATGGCCGCAATAGAACGCCGCGCAGCCGCTGGCGAGCAAACAAACATCCCGGTCGATGCCAGGGCAGCCTTCGCAGCCGGTGCACTGATGGCCTTCATCGGGTGGTGGCTCGATAACGACATGCCCTACGCGCCCGAGGTGATGGACGACCTGTACCGGCAAATGACCGCGAACGCCTGACCACACCAGTACCCCGTGCGGGGTCTACCGGCACTCGTCGGGTATCCAGTGCGGAGATTCGTAGATGCGGCCGAGTGCGAACCGGCGGAACCGGCCCATCTGCGAACTCAAAAGGCGGTCGTCCGAGTCGGTCGCACGGTCTTCATACCATCGCTTCGCAGCTGCTATCGAAGGTCCCCACACCGGGTACGCAGTACCGATACCTGTCGCAGCCCCACGCTTCGAAATCACAACTTCCTTCGTCGCGAAGCTGTGCATCACCCGGCACAAATTGAGCACACAGTAGGCGGGGTACGAGTCGAGCCCGTTCTCAATCCACTCCAGCTCGTGGCGCAGCGCCGCCGCTAACTCCGGCCACGAAGGAGCAAGAAATAACTGCTCGGGTTCTGGACCCATGAGTACAACGCAGCGGCCGGCCAGCATGTGCGCCCGGTGCAGCGCCCACGATCCATCGCTGATCTCCAGGTTCCGCTGGTGTACAGGCGGAGCCGACAACCTCGCATCGGCCAACAGGATGTAGTAGCAATCCAGTCCGTCGCCGGTCTCCGGGAAGAACCTGCGATTCAGGTCCTGGTCCAAACGGTCCAACTCCCTGCACTCCCCGGGTGTCAGTGGCTCCCCGACGACCACGTGGAAATCGACATCCTTCGTAGGCCCCGCGTCCGGGAACAGCACCGCCCCGTGCAGGTAAACGCCGTGCAACTTCCCTCCGAGCGCGGTTTTCAACCCATCGAGGAATTCGTCGCAAAGCGGTTGAAGCTCACGCGGCAGCAGCAGCATCTTCGGTCTCCGGCCACGTCAGTACGGGCCAATCACGGACGGTCCCTAATCGAGTCAAGCCCCCGTCACCCCTCGGTGCCCGTGACCCGCTCGTACACAAAGGAAATCATATCTTCGACGGGGTGCTCAACGATCTTGCGGTAGCCGAACTTCTCATAGAAATGGTGGTTCCTGGTCGCCCAATCGGGAGTCTCTAGCCGCCACACGCGGGCCGGGAACGATTCGTGCACGAACTCCATCGCCTGCGCACCAGTTCCCCGGTCCTGGAACTCTGGATCGATGAAGATAGTGCCAAGCCAGTTTTCCCCACTCGCGGGGTTATCGGTAAAAACGATGAAGCACCCGGCAATACGACCCGCCTCGATCACCTTGTACGCCTTGCCGACCGGCATCCACTGCCGGAGAAAATCGCCGTTGTCATAGCCGGGAGGTCCCCCTTTATCGATTCCGCGGAAGCGTCGGGAATCGTCGTCAAAGGCGCGGGCCATCACCCCGGTTATCTCCGGAATATCGTCCTCCGTGGCCGGCTCGAACCGCGGGGCTGGGTGAGAGTTCGGATTTTTCACCGGGTCAATCTCCATTACTTGAAAAGACGCCGCCACGGCCGCAAAAAGATCAGTGCCAGCCACGGCAAACAGCGCCCACCCGATGAATTACGGCCCGAACCAAGTAAACACGCCACCGGCGCCAAAGTATAAGTGCCGGTGGCAGCGAGGCCCCGTTCCTGCCACAGCAAATACCGGACATGATCTGAAATGGCCCGCCACCCACGCACAACTCCCGGCGGGTTAGAATTCCACGGGAAAATTCGAACCGCCCGTTCTGCCAGGGAGCAATTCAGTTGGAACTCAGACCCAATCGCGCCAAGCAAAAACTCGCCAATGGTGAAATCGTCACGATCGTCAGCGGCATCACGCACGCCGACGACATCGACGGTGTCGGGCCACATGGGTTCGACGGCATCTGGCTAGAAGGCGAGCACGGCTCTGTCGATGCGGCCGACCTCGGCAACCTGACCCGGGCCTGCGACATCTGGGGCATGACTTCCGTCGCACGGATCAACGCCAACGACCAGGGCCTCATCTACCGCACCCTCGACCGCGGGGCGCAGGCAATCGTCGTCCCCCACGTGAACAACGCTGCCGAAGCCCGCAACGTCGTCGAAGGCGGAAAATTCACGCCGATCGGCAAGCGCGGCATGTACATGAGCCGGCAGGGGCTCGGCGTTTCCGACTACTTCGACCAGGCCAACGACAACACGATGCTCATCGTGCTGATCGAAGACATCATCGCCTGGGAGAACCTCGACGAGATCATCGCGGTCGACAACATCGACGTCTTCTTCGTCGCACCCTCCGACTTCGCGTCATCCATGGGCCACATGGGCGACCTCCAGCACCCCGACGTGCAGGAAAAAATCAACGACTCCCTCTCCCGAATCCTTGCCGCCGGCCGTAACGCAGGCGCACTGGCATCAAACGCAAACGTCGCCGGGTACGTAGAGATGGGTGTCAGGTTCTTCATGACCGGGACCGGACCCTGGATCGGTGCCGGATTCAACGAGTTCGTCGCCAACGCCCAATCCGCAAAGTGAGAATTACCGACTTGAAAAGTGTGATGCCGAAACGGCTCCCGGTCGCGATGGTGCTCGCGTTAGCTTTGACCTGGTTGGCCGCATGCCAGGCCGCCGGCAGGAACCCCGACAACATCGAAATTCCAATCATCGAGCCGACCGCCGACCCCTCGCTGTGCCTCAACGACCGGGCCCCGCAGGACGCGCCGTTGTTCGAGGACGTCACTTCCAGCCAGCTCGTGACCCAGGAATCGGGCATTCGGATTTTCGACCGCCAGGTCGGGAGCGGCACCAGGCCGACAATCGCCGACCTGGTCACCGTCAAGTACACCGGCTGGCTCTCAGACGGCTGTATTTTCGATTCGACTCACGTACGCGGCGAAGATGCCCAACTGCTGCTCATCAACCTGATCGAGGGCTGGCGAAACGCAATGCTGACGATGGATACCGGCACCATCCGGCGGGTCGAGGTTCCCTCGAATCTCGCCTACCGGGAACTCGGCTCACCGCCGGCCATCCCGCCGAATGCCACTCTCACCTTCGAGATCGAACTGATCAACGTCCTTACCCCGGCGCAGGCGCAGGCTACGGCGACAGTCGTTGCAGCCGAAATTGCAGCTTCTGCCACCGCCACGCCTGAAGGAGGCGCTCAAGTGACCAATTGCGACGATGCAGGACCACCCGGTACCGCTCCACAGTACGGCGATGTCACAGAAAACCAGATGGTCGAACAGCCCTCCGGCATCAAGACCTACGACCTGAAGGTCGGTGAAGGCGATCCGCCCGGTGACGGTGCCTTCGTGTGTGTCCACTACACCGGCTGGCTGACCGATGGCAGCGAGTTCGACTCGTCGTACTCGCGCGGCGAGGCGACCGGCTTCCCGGTGGGTGGCGTCATTCCCGGTTTCAGGGATGCGATTCTCGGAATGAGCGTCGGCGGTCAGCGCCGCGTCCTCATCCCCTCCGACCAGGGTTACGGTGCTACAGGCGCGGGCGCATTGATTCCGCCAAACACCGACCTTGTATTCGACATAGTCCTCGAAAGCTATAACTAGCCCGCGGGCTTGAGACTACTGGTTCTCAAACTCGTCGAGGTCCCGCCAGTTCGGGACATGATGCGCGGTAGGCTTGCCAGATCATAAGTGGCAGGCTCGAAAATCGTTCGCAAACATAGGAGCAGCGACGTGAAAATCACCAAAGTCGAAACCATCCACGTCGACGAGTTCTGGCAAATGTGCTGGGTCCGCGTTCACACCGATTCAGGCCACATCGGCCTCGGCGAGACCTGGTACCTCCCACGCTCCGTTGCCGCCGTCGTTCACGAATTCTTCGGACCGACCCTGATCGGGCGCGATCCGATGGACCGTGATGGCATCTGGGACGAACTGTTCAAGCTCGCCGGTATCTTCACCTACTCGGGAGCCGAACTGCGTGCCCTCTCCGCTATCGACATCGCCCTGTGGGACGTCGTCGGCCAGGCCCTCGGCGAACCGATCTACAACCTCCTCGGCGGTAAGTCGCGCGACAGGATCCGCATCTACAACACCATCGGCAGCTACGGCGACTGGCAGGACAACGAGTTCGAACTGCGCGATCCGGTCGGCTTCCTGCAAAGCCTCATCGACGATGGGATCACCGCGGTAAAGGCCTACTACATGGCCCCGTACGCCGCCGAATCGGGCGGGAACTTCGTCTCGGCCAAACAGATCCGCGAAGCCCTCGCACCGCTGGCGAAACAACGGAAAGCGCTTGGCGACCAGATCGAAATCGCACACGACGGCGGTGGCCAGTGGTCGCTCGCACCGGCCATGCGCATCGTCAAGGCGATGGAGGAATACGACCTGCTCTGGCAGGAGGAAATGATCCACCCGGTGAACGTCGAGGCCCATCTCAAGCTCGCCAACGAAACTAAAACGCCAATCTGCGCCGCCGAACGGCTCATGACTCGCTACGAGTTCCGCGAGTACATCGAGAAAGGCGCTGCCGAAATAGTCATGCCCGACCTGATCTGGACCGGTGGCGTGTCGGAGACCAAGAAAATCGCAACCTACGCCGAGACATACCAGGTCTCGGTCGCCCCGCACGACTGGACCGGCCCGGTGAACGTCTTCGCCTGCGCCCACATCTCGATGAACTGCCCCAACGTGATGATCCAGGAAACCAACCGGGCCTACTACCGCGGCTGGTACGACAAGTTCATTGAGCCAAACATCGTGATCCAGGACGGCTACCTGCTCGCGCC
>JASLNQ010000280.1 GCA_030745955.1 Dehalococcoidia bacterium
TTCCTGGTCTTTATCGACGAGTCGCACATCACGCTGCCGCAGATCCGGGGGATGTACAAAGGCGATCTTTCGCGCAAGACTACGCTGGTCGATTTTGGGTTCCGGCTCCCGTCGGCAATCGACAACCGGCCGCTTGCGTTCGAGGAGTTCGAGGACCGCGTCAACCAGATCGTGTACGTTTCAGCCACCCCAGGCCCGTATGAGGATGAGCACGAGGAACGCCGCACCGAGCAGGTCATCCGGCCGACCGGGTTGGTCGATCCGGAGATAATTCTGTGCCCCAGCGAAGGACAGATTGACGATCTGCTCGAACGCATCCAGGCGACGACGGCGAAGAACGAGCGCGTGCTGGTCACCACACTGACGAAGCGGATGGCGGAAGAGCTTTCGGACTACCTCCGGGAGCTGGGCGTGCGAGTGCACTACCTGCACTCGGAGATCCAGACGATGGAGCGAGTCGAGATCCTCCGCGACCTCCGACTCGGTGTCTACGATGTCGTGGTCGGCATTAACCTTTTGCGGGAGGGCCTCGACCTGCCCGAGGTGTCACTGGTCGCAATCCTTGATGCCGACAAAGAAGGCTACTTGCGATCGAGCACGTCGCTGGTACAGACCATCGGCCGGGCTGCCCGACACGTCGAGGGCAAGGTGGTGATGTATGCCGACCGGATCACCGATTCGATGAAGTTCGCGATCGACGAGACGAACCGCCGCCGGGCGATACAGGCCGCCCACAACGATGCGAACTCGATCACTCCGACGTCCATCGTGAAAGATGTAAAGGACATCACGACGCGGATCAGGCAGGTCGCTGAGACCAAGACGCCTTATGTGACACCGGCTGCCCTGCCCAAGAACGACCTGGTACGCCTGGTGAAGGACCTCGAAAAGCAGATGAAGCAGGCTGCCGGGGAGTTGGAGTTCGAGAAAGCGGCGCTACTGCGAGACCAGGTCATCGACCTGCGCAAAGTCCTGGTCGACCTTGGCGATTCGGTGGACCCGGAGCCGGACAAGCTCGTCGATCTCGCGCCAACGGACGCTGACGGGGTGCCCGAGGAGCTGGTGGGCGCCGATTAGGGCGGACCGGGTAGCGACCGAATGCTCGCGCCTGTCCGAGAGGTGTTTGATGTAACTCCCAGGGACGTTGTTTACAGTCTGGATGGTTTTATCACCCGGGAAGACGGCAGTTTGGACTGGCTTGAGCACGATTCGGGCGGGGATCACGTCCTTGAGAGTGATCCGGGTGGCGAAGATCACGGATTCACCGAGTTTTTCGATTCGGTCGACACGATGGTGATGGCTCGCCGATTTGCGTGAGGCGTTCAAGGCGGTTGAGCAGATCCGACGCAAAGGGCCTCCGCGGGAGAAATCGTAAGTCGAAGCGCCATAGTGGCGGGTATGGATCATACGTCCTCCGCAGCGAGTGGGACTCAGGTTAGGCGCGGTCTTCGCACCGATGGTCACCACGTTCCCAGCGGAGTCATTGGAGCTGCGGGGCCTGGGGTGGGTCGCTGTGTTCGCGATTGGCGGCGTTGCCAGCCTTCACCGACACACCCTACCTTCTCCTATTCCGAACGTGTCCGGGGGCAGGTCACGGGCACCGCCGCCTGGCGGACGTACTACCGTTAGCGGTCCGGAAGTCGTCGCCAGGTGGCATTTGGTCTCGGGTGGACCCGGGATTTTTTTCACACTAGGGCATGTACTGGTCGATTCCCTCGGTGACGGGAGCCGGACCTGAGGGGAACACGGCCGTCTTAGCACGGTCGGCCCCAACTACCACGATGTAGCAGTCGTCCGCCGAATCCATCACGTTGATGCTGATTTCCAGGAGCTGCTTCTTGGTCAGGTTCTCCAACCATTTCCACTCCTCGGTCACCCGGGCCTCGCCCTTGAGCGGCATGTACTCGATCATCCTGCCAAGGCTACCCACCGCGTGCTCCTGGATGAACTCCCGGGCAGCCTGCTTCGAGAATCCCCCGGAGCCAACCGGTCCCGCGACGTCGGGTGGCATAAGAATCAGGCGCTGTCCGCCGGCCTTCTTGCTCTGCAGGCTACGAGTGCCAAATGTGCAACCGTAAGCCAGGTTCCGCAACAGCCCTTCGGCCTCGTGGTTACCCTGGTCTTGCACGTCCAGCTCGCCGTCGGTGACAAACACACTCACAGTGCTCTCGTCGGCATCGAAACCCTGGTCCACGTGGAATCCGTCCCACGGGCTCATGTCTTCGTTTTCCCCGATGCACTGGATGAACTTGCGAGTCGTCCCGATGGTATCCATGTCCATGTGACCCGGGTACCAGTAACCAATGTTCCGGAAACAAAGCAGGAACGCCCGACCGATGACCGTGTTTACCGTGTTGTCGCGCCCTGGCCCAAGAGCGGAACGTGGGTTGACACCCAGTCGCTTGGTCACCGGGCCATTGACGATCAGCAGCGGTGCTTGCGGGCTGGTAGACATGAGCAGCGACTTGCCACCCTCTCCGCCCAGCTTCGAAAGCGCCTTCACTGCAGCGATGACAACCGGCAGGTGTTCGGGCTTCGCGCCGGCCATCACGGAATTGATGGCGATCTTTTCGACCGTGGCCACGCCGAAACCGGGTGGCATGTCGCAGACGACGTGATCCAGCGGCAGGTTCGTGCCCGTGAGCATTTCCTTGACTGCCTCGTTAGTGGGCGGGTACAGGAAGAGCCCGTCGCCAAGGTCTTCCTGGTTGAGCGCCTGGTTCATTTTCAGGATCGCGTCGTACCTGTCGGAACCCTCGTACCGACTGGTGTTTTCCGTGTCGATTCCCGATTCACGCTCACCTATCGACTGCGTCAGGCCCTCGATCAGGTCATCGATGGCGTCTTCAGTTTGCGAGATAGAAAACTCGGGTTCGAGGTTCCGGTAAATTCGCGGAACTACGACCCATTGCAGATCCGGCATACCAAATGCCCGAGAACTGGCAACGGCGTCCTGCTCAAAGCGACCGGAAACGATGGCAACCGCCGGGCGGCCCATCTTCTCCAGTTCAATCATGTCGTGGATCATCCACGACGCGCACGTCCCTCAGTCGGCGGTAGCGCCAATGACGACGTCGCACTCCTCTCCCGCTTGCTTCACCAGCGGCGGTGGCGCCGGGTAATTATTACCGTTGTAAAAATTGACTTTTACGTCTTTAAACCGCTCCTGGAGCATCTCACCGGCACGGTTGAGCGCAATGTCGCCACCGTGCGTGCCGCTCCACAAGAGGCCCACCGTCTTGCCTTCGAGCGACACGGGTCGCGGGCTCGCAGTGAGGGAATTTAGCACCCCGCGTTGCTGTGCTACGGGGTTATTTACTTCTAGCAAATGCATCGTTTAGTACCTTCCTCAATCCGAAACATTCCATCCGGAGACAGAGCGTGACCCCGGGTTCACTGTCAGATCGCTAAGTAGAAACTGAAACCAACCCGCTGCCAGCCACAGCGTCCCCAGCCTCGCCGGGGCTGTAGGGACGATCGTACTGAGAACTCTTATTCGGAGCAGCTCCGGCGATTAGCGGCATTCAACTTGATCACTTTCCACAATGCAGGTGACGATCATAATGTGTTTACGGTTAT
>JASLNQ010000281.1:0-504 GCA_030745955.1 Dehalococcoidia bacterium
GCTTCGGAGTGGTAGTGGGGGCGGTGTTCGTGGCAAGTTGGGTGTTGGTGGATAAGGCTTGATTTCCCGAGCGGAGCCGAGGGATCTCATTCGCCCGCCATTACCAGGCTGCCACAACCCGGCAGGTGGTAGTGCCTGGCATGCCAGGTCTTTCCACCGGGGTCCCTCCGCTCCGCTCGGGAAATCGGGTAGTTGGGATTTGTTGGGTTGGTGGCGGGTGAGTTGACTGTAGATCTCTCCGCTGCGGTCGAGATGACGGTGTGGCGTGTGGTGTACGAATTAAGTTAGGGGTTTTGAAATGAAGCTCGGGCATGTGGATCACATCACTTTGAATGTGACGGATATTGAGGCGGCGACTGAGGCTTTCAAGCGGCTGGGAATGGTGGTGGAGGGATCGCTCGACGATGGCGATATCGTGATGTTGACCGACGGTGATCCGGATCGGCCGTTGCAGATCCAGCTCGACACGGTACACGAGGGGATGGTGCCGGGTTTGAATCACAT
>JASLNQ010000281.1:514-3568 GCA_030745955.1 Dehalococcoidia bacterium
TCCGGGACATGGGTTTCGAGTCTCGCCACGATGCCTTTTACCAGTCCAGGTCGGGCAGGACGATATTCACGTTCAAGGGACCAGACGGGGTGGGCTTGCAGCTGGCCCGCAAGGACAAGCGCGGCGAGTACGAGGACTACCCGCTGTAGCCTGATCGCGACGGAACTATGTGGCAAAAACTTCTTTCCGAACGAAACACCCTGGCGGTCGTGGTTGTGGCGTCGGCCGTGGCGTTGGTGTCGGTGGCCGCGTGTGGCTCGGACAGTGCCGCTGAAGACACGGGCCCGATCGCGCAGGTGGCCGACTTGCCGCGTGAATATGCGGAGGACGACCTGATGGGTGTGGGGTTCAAGGTTGGGAAGCGTTACGACGTAGAGGGACTGACGGGCGCGCGCTCCGCAATCAACGGCTTCTGGCGAATTGCGGGTGTGTCGGTCGAGTTCGAAGCCCGGTTCTACGGTTCCCATGACGATGCGGTGTCGCTCGGGACCAGGTTCGCCGATGAGGCGAGTGGGGAGACGGCCCTGCTGGTTTCGGGGAAGCCGGCCTGGGATGAGGGTACGCGTGACCGGCGAGTGGTTTTCGACTGGCGGAGCCCGCCAACGGCGAAGTACGGCGCCTACGTGATCAGGTCGAACATGGTCCTGCTGTGCGAGGGGAAGGACCCGAACCAGGGATTCGAGCATTGCGGAACGTTGTTGGCAGCCATGGAGGCCGAGTAAGGGAAGGCTGGCGTACGTGCGTCCCTGCCGTCCTTCGAGTGCCTCAGATGCCGTCTTGGATGGCATTTTGGGGCGTGTCGTCCGGTGGGATTAACTCGATTTCCCGAGCGGAGTCGAGGGATCTCATTCGCCAGCCGTTACTAACCAGCCACAACCCGGTGTGTGAGAAGTTTCCTTCCGGCATGCCGGTCTTTTCCACAGAGGTCCCTCCACGTTGGTCGGGAATTTGAGCTGCCGGGGTGGTGCGAGGTTGGCAGTACAGGCCTGGTCTGGTTGGCTTTGATTTGACAGCGCGGGTAGTATCCCGGCACGAGGCGACACGTGAATGTCGTCTGTCAATCTGAATCCAGGCATATTGGATACGGAGCTGGTCTCGATGTCAGAGGAAGCGTAATGACCAAGATAATTCGCGTGAACATGACGCAGCAGAGCGTGACCGAGGAGGAAGTTCCGAGCAAGTATCAATTGCTGGGAGGGCGCGGGCTTACATCCAAGATCGTTCTGGATGAAGTACCCCCGACCTGTCACCCGCTGGGCCCCAACAACAAGTTGGTGTTCGCTCCGGGTGTGGTAACGGGTTCGGCAGCGGCGAGTTCCGGTCGGATTTCGGTCGGTGCGAAGTCGCCACTCACCGGTGGGATCAAGGAGAGCAACGCGGGGACCCCGGTTTCGCAGATGTTCGGTCGGCTCCGGATCAAGGCCCTCATTATCGAGGGTGACGCACCGCCGGAAGGCTGGTGGGTGCTGAAGATCAATTCGGAGGGTGCGGAGCTTGTTGCAGCCGACGACCTGGGCGGCGCTGTGACATCTGAGGTCGCATCGAAACTGTTCGAAGAGCACGGAAAGCTGTCAGGCGTCGTATCGATCGGCCCGACCGGCGAGAACCGGATGACGATGTCGGGCATCTGCTTCAACGATGCCGACGGCCGTGCCACCCGATATGCGGGCAGGGGCGGTCTGGGAGCTGTGATGGGCTCCAAGCGGCTGAAGGCGATCGTGGTCGATCCCAAGGGCGCTCCCGGGGTCGCAATCAAGGACTGGAAGCTGTTCCGTGAGGGCGAGCGAAAACTGCTTGCCGCACTCCAGGAGCACGCAATCACACAGCCCGGCGGCACGCTGAACACTTACGGCACCGACGCGCTGGTGAACGTGTTGAGCGAGGCCGGAGGCCTGCCGACACGCAACTTCAGCACCGGTAGTTTCGAGGGTGCCAACAAGATTGGTGGCGAGACGCTGCAGGAGACCATCGCGGCACGTGGCGGGGCGGGTCAATCGGGTCATGCGTGTCACCAGGGTTGCGTCATCATGTGTTCCAACGTGTGGCCGAACAAGGATGGTTCGGAACATGTTTCGGTGATCGAGTACGAGTCTTCGTGGGCGCTCGGTGCCAACTGCGGCATCGACGACCTCGATGAGATCGCGGAACTGATACGTCTGTGCAACGAATACGGCGTGGACACTATCGAAGCCGGTGTCACGCTAGGTATCGCAATGGAGGGTGGCGTTGCCAACTTTGGCGACTCCAAGGCCGCGATCTCGATGATGCACGACATCGGTAAGGCAACCCCACAGGGACGGATCCTTGGAAACGGGGCGGAGTTCACCGGGCAGGCGTTCGGCGTTACCCGTGTGCCGACTGTCAAGGGACAGGCGATGCCGGCGTACGAGCCGCGGGCGGTAAAGGGCCTCGGCGTTACTTACGCAACGAGCCCGCAGGGTGCGGACCATACAGCCGGTTACACCGTTGCGCAGGAAATCCTTGGAGTTGGTGGCACTTCAGACCCGCTTTCGATCGAGGGCAAAGCCGACCTTTCAAGGAGCGCCCAGGCGGCGTCGGCGTGGATCGACACGTTCGACTACTGCCTGTTCGTGGCGTTCGCCATTCTCGACATCCCGAGCGGTGTTGACGGCATCATTGAATCGGTCAACGGCGTGCTCGGTACGAACTACACGGGCGACGACATCAACGAGATCGGCATGAATGTCCTGCGGGATGAGCGCAAGTTCAACGATCTGGCCGGGTTCACGAATGCCGACGACCGGCTGCCCGAGTTCATGAGCTACGAGCAGCTCCCGCCGCATAACGTGGTCGCCGACGTGCCGGAGGCCGAACTCGATGCCGTGTTCGGTTCACAGTAAATCGGTTAGTTAGCGGACGCCTGGCATAAAGGAAAAAAAGAATTGGGATCCGGTGGGTCCATCCGAGTCGAAGTGGCCCTTTTCGCCACGCTTCGGAAATATCATCCGAACAGTCCCGAAACCGGGGCTGTGTGGCTCGATGTGCCCACCGGTACCACAATAGACGGTTTGCTTGAGATATTGAGCATCCCGG
>JASLNQ010000282.1 GCA_030745955.1 Dehalococcoidia bacterium
AGCAAGCTCACCTCGATGTACGGGAAGATCAGTAGGCAGCTCGCCAAGAACCCCGAGGACGAAGGGCTACAGCAGGCTTACGAGGCTATCCGTGAGATTCAGGACGTCTACGACTCCGCCCTTGCCGTGATGGAACGCCTGGGCATCGAGCATGTCGAGCTAACCAAAGCCACTTGCACCGGCGCCGGCCTGCTGCAGGAAAAAAACCTGAAGATGGGCGATGTGTTGAACGTGCGCACGTTCGCCATGGCCGAAGAGATGGGCCTGCCGATCCTAGTGCTGTGCTCGACCTGCCAGGGTGTGATGAGCCAGGCGAACCACCGCGTGCAGCGCGATCCGGAGTACCTCGCCGAGATCAACACACACCTCGCCGCCGAGGGGCTGGAGTACAGGGGCACGACGACGGTCAAGCACCTGCTGTGGGCGCTGATCGAGGACATCGGGCTCGACACGCTGAAGGCGACGTTTACGCGGGAGCTTTCAGGGATGAACATGGCGCCGTTCTACGGCTGCTACATAGTCCGACCGACCGAGGCCCTCGGTTTCGCCGATAACGCGGAGCGAGAAACCTCGCTCGAAACCCTGATCGAACTCGTTGGCGGCAGTGTCACCGATTTCGCGGGCAAGACGGCCTGCTGTGGCTTCCCGATACTGTTCATCAACCAGGCGAACTCTATGAAGATGGTCGCCAATCACACCGGAACTGCGAAAGACCTCGGTGCCGATGTGATGGTCACACCGTGCCCGCTCTGTCACCTGAACCTCGATGGCTATCAGCCGAAGGCACGCAAGCAGGTCCGTGGCGACAAGGCCGACCTCCCGGTCATCCATGTGCCGCAGTTAATTGGCCTGGCGATGGGTATCAGCGAGAAGGAACTGGGACTCCAGAAGCACATCGTCTCGACGAAGACAATAGTGCGCCAGGCTGAAGCAGCCCCCACCAAAGCGTAGACCAACACGTCCCGAGCTGAGTCATCGGAGCCGAGGGATCCGGGGCGGGGCAGCGCCCGTTTTCGGTGCCAGCCGTGTTGCCGGGAGAATCCGCCGAGGTCCCTCCACTTCGCTTCACTTCGGTCGGGAAATGGGAACTGTGTTTGTGCGCTTGTAGCAGTGGCTGACAGCTTCAAGTCGATTTCCCGAGCGCAGTCATCGAAACCGAGGGACCCGGGGCGGTGTCGCGCGGTTCTTCCCGCTTGAAAAATGATGGCATCGCCACCATCCACCCACACCCTCGCCTCTCCCTCCCAGGGACAGGGAATTTGGCCTGCATCCTCGCCTGCTGTCATTCCGACCGGAGCGGAGGAATCTTGAGTTTTCACTGTTGAGAAGTGCTGCCGGATGAACTCAAGCTAGATCTCTCCGCTCCGGTCGAGATGACGGTGTCGAAGATTCCCGGGATGGCATACAGGCTGGTTACCCCTGCGTACTGGCTCTCGAGTGAAACGAAACAGGGCTACACTGCCGCCAGGCACCAGCATCCAACCGCAACAGACCACCGGGAGCTAACAAAGTGAAGATCACCGCCATCCGAGCTATACCCATGTCGAGCGCCGTCCCACCCGAAAGGCGACACCGCTCCGACCTCGGCACCAAGATAAAGACCGACAACGTGATGGTCTTTGTCGAAACCGACGAAGGCCTGACCGGCGTCGGGGCCGCACTCGGCAATCCCGCCGTTGTCGTTGCTGCGATAGACACTGAACTGGCCCCTGACCTGATCGGCGAAGACCCCATGTTCTCCGAACGCATCTTCGAAAAGATGTACAACGGTTCGCGCTGGATACCGGCAATCGAGACCGGAATCGCCCAGCCCGAACCGAGTCGCCGTCGCGGCATCATCATGGAAGCCATCGCCGGTATTGATATCGCAGTGTGGGACGTCCGCTCGCAAGCCCTCGGCGTGCCGATGTACAAGGCGATGGGTGCGGTGCGGGATTCGGTTCGCGGATACGGCTCGGGTGGCTGGGCGCCGGGTGAAGAGGCCGAAGCGGAACTTGGTGGCTACGCTGCGAAAGGGTTTAGCGCAGTAAAGATGCGGGTGGTCGGACAGGACGGGTTCAGCGTTGAAAACACCGTGACCCGCGTTGCCGCAGCCCGCCGCGGCATAGGTCCCGACGTTGAGCTAATGGTCGACGCCCACGGCTCGCTCGATGTCGCCTCCGCGATCAAGGTCGCAGACGCAATCGAGGAGTATGAGATTGCCTGGTTCGAGGAACCGGTCTCGCCCGACGACCACGCCGGTCACGCACGGGTTCGCAACTCGACTTCAATTCCGATCGCAACCGGCGAACGGGAGTTCACCCGGTTCGATTTCCAGAGCCTGCTCGACCACGAGGCGGCCGATATCGTGCAGCCCGATGTTGCCAGGGCGGGCGGGATAACGGAAATCCGGAGAATCGCCGCGCTGGCGTCGGCCAGGGGAGTGAAAGTGGCGCCCCACGCCTGGGGTTCTGGCGTGCTGTTTGCGGCATCGATCCACCTTGCCATGGCGCTCCCAAACACCCACATCCTCGAAGTGTCGCAGGGTTACATGCCCATGATGAACGAGCTGTTCGAGGAGGAGTACGACATCAGGGACGGCCGTGTGTACCCGCCCGAGGGGCCAGGACTGGGCTTCACGTTGCGGGACGACGCGCTGGAGCGTTTCAAGTACATCGAAGGCCCCGAGTCGATCTTCTAGGCGGGCTGGCCCAATATCGGTTCAGTCTGCCCCGAGCGACGCCTACGGGATTTCAGCGAACGGTGATGCCTGGTGCCAGTCGTTCAGCATGATGCTGTGCTCCTGGACGATTGCCCGCACCCTGTCGTCGTTCCAGCCCCGCACCCCCATCCAGCGCAGCAACATGCGCAGGTCGGGGGCGTTCGGATCGTCGGGGTAGTTGAGCAGTTCGGTCTTCAGGTCGGGCGTGTCGGCGATGTAGCCGGGTACCGGGCACCGGTCTTCGATGAGCGTACGTGCGGCTGCGATATCGCCCTCGTTGATGCGGAGAATGCGCTCCAGCCACGTGTCGAACTCCCACGAAACTGCCATCGACCACAACTCGTCGGTCTCGCGGCCGCGCTTCGTGCCGGGGAGGATTCCCAGCAGACTGGCGAGAAGGCCCGGACCCTTGCCAAATCCCTCCGGGAACCTGAGATCGCCGATTGTGTCGAGGGCCGCAGCGTAGGCCGCCGAGACGAAGTCGACATACATCGGCTCGAAATCGGCGCCAGGCAATTCGACTTCGTATTCGTATTCGGGTGTCGGCTTCTCGAAGTCCCAGGCGAGAAACGCGAACTCAAGAGACGACGGGACCGGTGGACTCGGCCGCCAGTCCAGCGCATCTATGAGTTCAGCTTCTCGCGCCACTCGTCACTCTCCGGGCAGTTTGACCCAGCACAATTCATGTTCCGACAGAGAATAACTTATCAGGTGCCAACCGCATGTTTACTGGAGGTGGCGATTGCGCATAACCGGTTTGCGAGACCACGTTCATCCTGAACCCATCACCACTGTCATTCTGGCAATCGAGCCCAGAATGACAGTTAAACGAAGTGAGGCGGCCAAACTGGCCACCTCAC
>JASLNQ010000283.1 GCA_030745955.1 Dehalococcoidia bacterium
GCCCGGGCTGCGCCGGATCGTCTTCCTCCGACTGCGATGCGCCGAGCTTGTTCGCCATCGCCCAGTTGAACTGAACGTGCCGCAATCCCATCGGGAACCAGGCATCGAGCAGGCTGGGATCCGAACCCAGGATCTTCCCGCCCTCATTCCCGGCGATAACTGCCAGCTGGCCTTCGGCACGGGCCCGTTCGAGATCGGCAAACTCGCGTACGACCCTGACCCTGTTGTCTGGCTCCGACGCCACTGCGTGCAGGTTGGTCAGGGCGGCCAGTCCGCGGTCACGAAAACCCTCGTACCCGTGATAGGCGTGGTCGTACTCCTCCTGCGACGGTGCATCGATCCAGGTATCGGTCGTTAGGTGCACGATCTTGCCTGAAACGCCCCCTTCAAGATCGCGGAGGTAGTCCTCCGGGCGCTGCATGTGATCGTGTGCGAGATAAACCGGAAAATCGGGCAAATTATTCATCCTCAAGTTCAAGCAAACTGACAAGACCGGTGTGCCAGTCGTAGCCATGCGGCCGCCGGTCGGCATTTATCGCCGGGTTCGACCAGTAATACAGCACGAGCGACCGCGCCGGCGAGTGGAACTCCTGCAACGTGTTTCCAAAGTAATCGGTAAGTCGCCCCAGGTACTGACCTGCCTCAACGATCTCGCCCTCTTTCACAGCCGGATGCCACACACCCGAAATCTCCGAATTGACCTGCGACCGCCTGCCCCTCAGCGTTTCCTGCTGTGGCCTTGCCGGTTCGCCTTCGAGCATGCCGACCGTTCGCATGGCAGCGATATACCCGTCGAAATGGGCCGCGGTGTCCGCTTCCGTCGGGACCCCGTTCTTTCCGCACTCGACCCAGATGTTCGCGATCCCGGCATCCGCCAGCGCCAGGCAGAGCGGCGGAATAGAGGGCTCGTCGTATCTCGGCTCGATGTAACCCACATCGAACCCTCGCGCCAGCGAAAGCGACTTCTCACGCAACTCTTCCGGACCCCACATCGGAACCGGAACCCACGAGCGAAGCGCCTGCGCCATTTCACCCGCATGCGAATCGATCAGGTAATCGGAGCCCTTCACGACCTCGAAGAGCGTGTCGATAAGCATGTCGCTGTAGGTGCCCTCGGGATTTCCGGGTCGAATGAAGTGAACTTCTTTCTGATCGACCGGATTCAGTTGCATATTGCGTTCCATGAACGCCCGGGTCGAAATGACCGGCACAATTATCAGCGTTCCTGATAGCTCGTCGGGTTTCACCACCGTGATCAGTTTTTGGGCAGCCAGGATCCCAGAGTACTCACCGGCGTGCATCCCCGACATCACTGTCAACTGGGGCCCGGGCTTCGCGCCGTTTAGTCGCGCCACCGGCAGCTCGATCAGCTCTCCCGAGCGATGTTTCCGGGTAACGATTCGCTCTTCGACGCCCGGTTCTTCCGACCAGTCCAGTTGATCGAATTCGACAGTTTCCATGCTCATCGGTTCCACGCTCCCCAAAACAGCTAAACTTGCGCCGTTGCAAGCATAAATCGTTCATGGCCCATTTGCGCATGTATGGCAACTCATCAACAGGAAATCATTTGAAGATCAAGTCCATCAAAGCCGTCCGAGTCAACCTGCCTGAACCCAAAATCAATGGCGCGGCCCGCCGCCCCACATGGAACAAATCCGCCAGGCGGGCGATGCCCGTGAACATGTACTCCGAGTTCTCAAGAATGCCCGGTGAAATGCCCGGCGGCGGACTCGGTGCAGTGTGGGTCCAGGTCACTGCCGAAGATGGCACGTGGGGACTCGGCCAGTGCGCTTTCGGCGAGCCCGTCGCGGCCTTCGTCAACACCGTGATCGCACCGATACTCGAAGGCCGCAACTGCATGTCCATCGAGCACCTGTACGACCTCGTCCTCCGGGTATCGCAGCGCTTCGGGACATCCGGGACCGCCTCCACCGCACTGGGTGGCGTCGACCTCGCACTCTGGGACCTCAAGGGCAAAATCCTCGGCCAGCCCGTCTACTCGCTGCTCGGTGGCCCCGTTCGTGAGTCGATCACCTGCTACGTGACCTCTGACGACCTCGACTGGTCGCAGGAACTCGGCTTCACCAAGTTCAAAATCACGAACCCCGCCCACTACATCGAAGGCGATGCCGGGATCGCGGCCGTCACCGACAAGGTTGCGCAGGCCCGTGAGCAGGTCGGCGACGAGTACGACCTGATGATCAATCCCGTCATGTCGTTCAATGTCGAGTTTGCCCAGCGCCTCCTCGAAGAACTCAGGCCATACAGGCTGCGCTGGTTCGAAGAGCCCCTGCCACCGACCGATACCGATGGACTAGCCGAGTTGCGACGCTCAGCGCCCTGGGTGGCGATCGCAACCGGGGAGGACCACCACGGCCGTCACGCCTTCCTGGACCTCATCGAGAAGCGGGCCACCGACATCCTCCAGCCCGATCTCAGCTGGGGAGGCGGGCTCACCGAGGCCATGAAGGTTCACACGATTGGCGAAATGGCCGGATTAGCCACGATTCCCCACGGCGGGGCCAACACCCCGTTCGGGCAGCACTTCGCGATGGCAGCCACCGAGTCGCCGATGGCGGAGTACTGGCTGGGCACCGACCCCGGTGTTCCCCTCGAAGACAACCCGCGAGTCCCCGGAACGGCTACACCGGTCAACGGCGTTGTCACTCCATCGTCAGCACCGGGATTCGGCATCGAAATCAAGGAGTCCGATATCAGCGACTGGAACGGGGAGGCAGAATGAGATGAAGATCAAGACGGTCCGTTGCGTCCGGATCAACGCCCCGGCCCCGAAGTCCGACCCGAACGCACGGCCCGTATGGAACAGCCATGCCGACCGCTCGCTCCCGATCTCTCGATACGGAGAGTTCTCCCGCGTTACCGGCAAGATGCCCGGCACAACCCTGCCAAAAGTATGGGTGCAGGTGATCGCCGAAGACGGCACGTACGGCCTTGGTTCCTGCGCACTGGGCGAACCAGCCGCCGCCCTGATCGACTACTATATCGCGCCGCTGATCGAAGGGCGCGATGCGCTGGCAATCGAGCTGGTCAACGACCTCATCTGGAGGTCGCACGAGGGCTTCCAGGGCGGCATCGCAACCACAGCGCAGAGCGGTGTCGATATCGCCCTGTGGGATCTCAAGGGCAAACTACTCGACCGCCCGGTTTACGAGTTGATCGGTGGCCCGAGCCGCGATCACGTCGAGCTCTACGCAACCGGCGACGACCTTGAGTGGATGAAGGAACTCGGGTTCACCCGCTTCAAGATCAGCAACCCGTTCTACTACGAAGAGGGCTCGGAAGGCCTGGCACGGCTCGAAGAGCACGTCGCACGTTCACGCGATATCGTCGGCGACGACGCCGAACTGACGATCAACCCGATCATGTCGTTCAACGTCGACCTCGCCCTGCGCGTCGCCGAGCGGCTCAGGCCGTACAAACTGCGTTGGTTCGAGGAACCGCTGCCAGCATGGGACCTTCAGGGCCACATCGAGCTCAACCGCGCCATGACGTGGACCGCCCTCGCAACAGGCGAGCACCATTACGGGCGTAAGGCC
>JASLNQ010000284.1 GCA_030745955.1 Dehalococcoidia bacterium
GGTGTCGACAATATCTCCCTGTTCGACGCAGAGGGCTACACCACCCGTATTGCAGCCGAAGTAATCGATTTCGATGGTGACGCCCTGCTTGGCCGCAAGGAAGCAAAGCGCCTGGACCGGTTCTCACAGTTCGCCTGTGCGGCGACAATCGAGGCACTCGAAGACGCGGGCATCGATATGGCAACCGAGGATGCCGACCGCGTCGGTGTCCTGATCGGTAGCGGTGTCGGTGGGATCATCACGGTCACCGACCAGCACAAGATCCTACTCAACAGGGGACCTAAACGTATCAGCCCGTTCCTGGTGCCGATGATGCTGGGCGACATGGCTTCCGGACAGGTTTCGATGATGATCGGGGCCAAGGGACCGAATTTCTCGACTGTATCGGCCTGCGCAACCGGTGCCGACTCGATTGGCGAGGCGCTGGAGATGGTTCGCCGGGGACGCATAGACGTTGCTGTCGCAGGGGGCACCGAGGCCGCTATCTGCCCGATTGGCGTGGCCGGCTTCAACGCGTGCATGGCGCTGTCGACACGAAACGACGATCCGCAGGGCGCATCACGTCCGTTCGATTCGGGGCGGGACGGATTCGTTCTCGGAGAAGGCGCCGGACTGCTTGTGCTGGAATCGCTCAAGCACGCAGAAAAGCGTGGTGCGAATATCCTCGCAGAACTCGTCGGGTACGGTGCGTCCAGCGACGCATTCCACGTCACACAGCCCCATCCCGAGGGTGAAGGGGCCGCACGTGCCATGAACTGGGCAATTCAAGATGCAGATCTAGAGCCGGAAGATGTCGATTACGTCAACGCCCACGGCACTTCAACACCGTTGAACGATAAATTCGAGACACTCTCGATGAAAAAAACGTTCGGCGACCACGCATACAGGCTGTCGATCAGCTCGACCAAGTCGATGACCGGCCACCTGCTCGGTGCTGCCGGAGGCATCGAGGCCGGTTTTTCGGTGCTTGCGATCAGGGACGGCGTTATCCCCCCCACGATCAACTTCGAAGACCCCGATCCCGACTGCGACCTGGACTACACCCCGAACACCGCCGCAAAGCAGACGGTTGACGTGGCAATGACCAACTCACTCGGGTTTGGCGGTCACAACGCCAGCCTGGTGTTCAAGAGCTTCAAGCAATAGTCACCCTATCGGTTACTTCGAATAACGGGTCGAAGCACGCACAATGACGATCGACCGAGAATGGCAGACAGCCGAACCGCCACCTCCCGGTTTTCGTCTCGAACTGGGTTTCCTGGGTGCAGGAGTTCGCGGCAACCTGCCGGCGAGGCTCCTCTGGAACCGCGGGATCCGCTCTGACGAGGCGGTGGCCGAGTACTTTTCGAATGGCCTCGAGGGCCTGCTCGACCCTCACGGTCTGCCGGACATGACCCCGGCTGTTGAGAGAATCTGCAAGGCGGTGAAAGACGGCGAGACCATTGGCGTTTTTGGAGATTTCGATGTCGATGGCCTGACCGGGACCGCGATCGTTCTCCGGGTAATCCGCAAGCTGGGTGGTAAGGCCGTTCCGTACATCCCGAACCGTGATACCGACGGCCATGGCCTGTCTATGCCGGCGGTCGACTCGTTTCACAGAGCGGGGGTGACCCTGATTACCACTGTCGATACCGGTTCAACGGCGGTTGCGGAGATTGCCTACGCGAAGCAACTCGGCATCGACTCCGTAGTGACTGACCACCATCTCATTGAGACTGAACGTCCCGATGCCGTTGCGATTGTAAATCCGCACACCGGCACGGGCGAAGGTGACCAGGTGGACTACTCGGGCGCCGGTGTTGCGTTCAAGCTGGCCCAGGCGCTATCGGAGAGCGCGGGGTACGCACTACCGGAGGAGTTGCTGCCGCTCGCAGCCCTGGGGACGATCGCAGATATTGTCCCGCTGGTCTCCGAAAACAGGATCCTCGTGCGAGAAGGTCTGAAGATTCTCGGTCAAACCGAACTTCCCGGACTCCGGGCGCTGCTGGATATATCGCGGGCTCCGGGCGCATCGGGCAGACCGACCGCTGAGTTGATCTCGTTTTACGTTGCACCCCGAATCAACGCACCGGGCCGGATGGGTGACGCAGAGCCGAGCCTGCAGCTGATGGTGACAGACGATGTCTCCGAGGCTCAGGCACTTGCCGGTCGCCTTGATTCCGACAACACTCTGCGGCGGTCCCTTAGCGCAAAGGCCTGGGAACACGCCACCGGCCAGTTTGACTTTGGACCGGACGATCCGATAGTGGCGGTGAATTGCGATGGGTTCCCGATGGGACTCCTGGGTCCACTTGCCGGCAGACTCAACGAGCAGACGGGGAAGCCTGCTGTGGCGTACCAGGTGGTCGATGGCATTGCACGTGCATCTTGTCGCTCTAACACTGTCCTCGATCTCCACGCCGCGTTGTCGACGCACGCCGATCAGTTCGAGCGCTTCGGTGGTCATGCACGAGCTGCAGGTTTTTCGATCAAGCTGGAGCAGCTACAGGATCTTCTTGACGATCTGAGGCGACACGCGGCATGGGGCGTACTTGGCGCACCGTCCGTCCCCGTACTCTACACAGACGTTGAGGTTGAACTGGGAGACCTGACGGTTTCGACCTGGAATTTCGTATCTGCGATGGAGCCGTTCGGGGAGGGCAACCGCGAGCCGGTGCTGGTCACCTATGGTGCGGTGCCCCTGGACGTGCGCACGGTTGGCGCTGGTGGCAAGCACCTCAAGATCAGTTTCGATGCCAACGGGCGCCGGGTCGACTCGATCGGCTTCGGGTTGGGCGACCGCGAACTCGGACCGGGAGCGGTCGATATCGTCTACCAACTCCGCTCCGAGGTATGGCGTGGCAGAACCCGTCATCAACTCGGTCTGCGGGATATCAGGCCGTCCCGCGGTTAGTCCGGGTCAGCTTGCATTCGATTGATCGGCCCAGGACACGAGAATGTGAAACTAGCCCTTCGCTTGCCCTCTCTGCCGGTCCCGCTTCCGTCGCCCTGCCGAACGGGTATCTCCGTCCCCACCCGGATCGACCCCGAGCGAGGCGTCAGCCCAGCGGACCTTCAGGATCATGTACGGGACGGTGAAGGCAAGCACCATGATCGCAATGATGTGCGCTTCCTGCAGTCCCCAGAATTTGACGTCATCGAGCCTCAGGTACTGGATCGTGAAGCGGCCGACTGAGTACCAGGTCAGGTAAACCATCCATATCGCACCGGCGGGTTGCAGCTTGCCTTTCAACTTTGTGATCAGGAAGAGACCGATCATGTTCCAGATCATTTCGTACACAACCGTCGGATGAACTGCGCGGTCTCCATCGCCAAAAAAGCGTTCTGCGCCGAACCGGCCCGGACTGTTGGGGTGCGTGAAGTACCACCCCCAGCCCGTGTCAAGCGCACGCGACCAGTGTTCGCCGTTAATGATGTCGCCGATGCGACCGACTGACTGGCCAACGAACATTGCCGGCGCGGCGATATCCATTAACTTGCCGACCGGGGCTTTAGCGAACCATGCATATAGCGCTCCGGCTATCCAGCCCCCGAGGATCCCACCCCAGAGACCGAT
>JASLNQ010000285.1 GCA_030745955.1 Dehalococcoidia bacterium
GGAGCAGGAGTGCCGCAAGGGGCATGCCGACCAGTTTGCTGCGTCCGACGATCACGACCTGGGCGCCCTTCATCTCGATATTCTCTTCCCGGAGCATGCGCTGGACCCCAAGTGGCGTCGCTGGCGCAAACCTCGGCTGGCCCAGCATGAGCAGTCCGGCGTTTTCGGGGTGAAGGCCGTCGACGTCCTTCATGGGACTGATGGCGTGGATCACGGCAGCTTCATCGATATGTGCCGGGAGTGGCAGCTGTACGAGAATCCCGTGGACGCTGGGATCGTTATTGAGGCCCTCAACGATCCCGATCACCTCCTCCTGCGTGGCCGCGGCATCGCGCCGGATCGTCTCGGTGGCGATCCCGACCTTCTCGCACGCACGCTCCTTACCCCTTACATAGGAGTGCGAAGCCGGATCGTCGCCGATCAGCACGACGGTCAGCCCCGGTGCGCCGCCATGCTGTTCCCGGTACTTCTCCACGCCCGCGGCGACCTCTGCGTGTACCTTCGAGGCCACTTCTTTTCCATCGATAATTCGTGCGGTCACTTCGGTGGGATCTCCGTTTGATTGAACTGCTATGTGCGTGAAACGGGCGCTGAGGGATCGAAAATTGCCGGGGCACTTCGCCGGGTCAGTTCGAATAATCGTGAGTAAATCCTAACCGAGATTTCTCATAACAAGTATTATTTCGGGCATCGTTTGAACACCGCTCGCACGCCGGTACCGGAGGCGCACGCCGCATGATCTACACAGGGGTCGACTTAATCGAGATTCCCCGGGTTGCCGGCGTGCTTGAACGCTACCCGAAACGCTTCCTCGAAAAGATCTTTACCGAGGGCGAGCAGCGTTACGCACGTGGCCGTGCACACCAGCTGGCAAGCCGGTTCGCCGCCAAAGAGGCGGTTATGAAGCTGCTGGGGACCGGTGTGCGCGGCATCCCGTGGAAATCGATCGAGGTAAACCGCAGGCGGGGTGGCCCGCCCGAGATCGTTCTCCACGGATCGGCCAGGGTGCGCGCCGAAAAGATGGGTATCACCCGCATCGCCCTCAGCCTCTCGCACTCGCGCGAGATGGCCATCGCGTCAGCAGTCGGTGAAGCCCGCGACGATGCGTGGAAGCCATGAAACTGGTAACCGCGGCCCAGATGCGGTCGATTGAGCAGAGTTGTGTCGAGGCGGGCGTTTCGCTGGACGAACTGATGGAAAACGCCGGCCTGGCCGTTGCCGAACACGTTCGCGAAACGTTTGCCGGCTCGGGCACCGGCCCCGGGGGGTCAGACAGCTCCGACAGGGTTTTCGGCAAGCGGATCGTGGTCCTCGTCGGGCCCGGTAACAACGGAGCCGATGGCTTCGTTGCGGGACGGCACCTTGCCGGCTGGGGAGCACGGGTCTCCGCTGCGCTCTGCGCCGATAGACCAGCATCCGATCCGAAGCGTGAACTGGCAGAAGACGCCGGCGTCCTGGTGATCGAAGGCACATCAGACACCGGTCCCGGATCGCTCGAAGAGACCCTGCGTGAACGACTTGCAACCGCCGATGTCGTCATTGATGCTGTACTTGGCACCGGCACGTCGCGCCCCATCACCGAACCGCTGTCCTCGCTGTTATTTGCCGTACTCGAATCGACGGTCCCCGTGATCGCCCTCGATCTGCCGACCGGCCTGAATTCTGATACCGGTGAATTCGATATCGCAGGGCTCCCGGCCGACCTGACCCTTGCACTGGGCTATCCGAAACTCGGCCCTGCGATTGAGGCGGGAACTGCACCGACAGGCGAGACCGTGGTGCTCGACATCGGGATACCCTTCGGCCTAGATTCTCACGTCGCCACGGAGCTGCTGACCGGCGAACTGGCCGCCTTCCTCCAGCCCGAGCGACCCGCCGACGGGCACAAGGGCACTTTCGGGTCGACCCTCATCGTGGGGGGATCACAGGAGTTTCTCGGTGCCGTGACGATGGCAACCGATGCCGCAACTCGCTCCGGCGTCGGCCTGGTGTATGTCGCCACCCCGGAACCGGTCTACCGGCTCGTGGCGGGTGACGTGCCTGAAGCCATGTACCGGGCGCTACCCGCGCAGGCAAATGGCGAAGTCGATCCCTCTTCGGCAGCTAGTGCCGTTCTCGAAATGGCAGGGGCAGCCACGTCTGTCGTTATCGGTCCGGGCCTCGGGCAAAACCCGGCTACAACCGAATTCCTTTCGGTCCTGCTTTCCCAAATCGATCCTGGACTGCCGCTGGTCCTCGATGCCGATGCGCTAAACATCCTCGCCAGTTCGCACGCATGGTGGGAGCACCTCGACAATCCCGCGGTTCTCACGCCCCACCCCGGCGAGATGGGCAGGCTCCTGGGTATCACTGCCACCGAGGTTCAGTTAAACCGCCCTGCCGCCGCGCAAGAAGCCGCTAGAAAATTCAACAAAGTCGTCGTTCTTAAAGGGGCGGCCACGCTCATTGCAGCACCCGACGGACGCATGCGGGTCTCCCCATGGGTGAACTCGGGACTTGCCGGGGGTGGCAGCGGGGATGTGCTGGCGGGCCTGCTTGGCGGACTACTCGCCGGACAGTCGCCCGACGTATTCGACATGGCGTCACTCGGTGTGTTTCTCCACGGCTACGCAGCCGAGGTCGCGCGGGACGAAATCGGCGAAACCGGCATGCGGGCGACCGACGTGTCGGACCGCCTCGGCCACTTCTGGCGCGACCTGGGGTGAGATTCCCGGCATCACGGCCAACAAAAGCCTGAACGCTCCGGCCCCTCGCCCACGACAATCCTCGGCTCAATGCTCCGCTCCCGGATCGTGTAGCGCACGTTCATCCGCGGGCTAATTCCACCCATTCCACCGCGCCATCGGTCACCGCCAACCCGGTGCAAACGCGATTCTCAGCTTCTTCCCAGAAAAATCTCAGGGGGCGTTGAGGGTAGCTGCCTAGCCTAGTAATTACGCAAGACGGGCCGAACAGGCGGGGAAAGTCAGCGGATAACTGAAGTTAGAGATACCGGCATTTAGCACTAGGTGGAAGTGATATGACCGCAATCCGATCCCGAAATGGATCATTCAAATTAGTCGCAACCCTGGGAATGGTGCTGCTTATGGCATTCTTCTCGGCCTGCGACATCCTGGCGTCCGACGAAGCTCGGAACGCCATCGCCAACGGGCGAGAGATTCGAGAGTACGAAGATGCAGAGCTCGCTCCCCTGCGACAGGAAATGAGCGATCTCTGGGAGAACGAGATTCAGCCTCGCGAGGAACAGGTTGAAGACCTGCGGCACGAGCTGCAGAGGATCGAAGAAGATGTGCTGCGTCCGCTCTGGGACGCACAGAACGACGTATGGGCGCCGGGTGGCGAGGCCGCCGAGGCACAGATCGTATTTGAAGAGCGCTACCGTGCTCTTGAACTCGCGCAGCGGGAGATCGAAATCGAGCAGCGTGAACTCGACGCCGCATGGCAGACCGCATGGAACTGACCTGCCCCCCAATAACTAAACCAGGGTGAATGTTAGAAACTCTGGTTAATGAAGGGGGTAGAAATGCCAAGA
>JASLNQ010000286.1 GCA_030745955.1 Dehalococcoidia bacterium
GAACCCCCGGCTGGTCCAGTACTGGACCGAGAGGCTCAAAGCCGGGCTGGTCGCACCGGTCGGTCCACCGTGGCTTATGACTAACAGCGGTGGCTTCTCGGTGCCGTCCGATTCGAAGCCGGGATTCACAGGGGAGTAGTAAAAGGCATGCGCCTCGCCGTTATCGGTCGACGGGAATGTGATTTCCTCCGGGGTCGAGAGATAGGCGGGATCGAGCTCGATTTCGCTCGAAGGTTTGAGAGTGGCAACCGTGCCGGTACCGGGCGTGACACGAACGATTTCAGCCGCCGATGCTGCCGAAGCGCCAACGTAGATCACATCGTCACCGAGTACCGTCACTTCGCTCATCGAGGTGTGCGGCACGGGCGTTTCGGCGATCACCTCGCCGTTGAGTCCGATCTTCCTGATTCGGCCGTTCTCACCCTGTGAGTCCTCCAGGAGGATTGAGCCATCACTCGAAAATGAATATGTGCTGAACGCAAAGGCCCAGGCCGGACCACCGTGGTCGACCGTTTCGGTGACAATCGCCGTCACGCCGCCGTCCGCCCACTTCGCCAGGTTCCACCAGCCCGATTCGTCGGTGATGAAGACCAGCGTGCCGCCCGGCGACCATTCCGGCTGAACGATGCTGACGCCGCTGCCGCCGGTAACGAGCTGTTCGTTCGCGACCGAACCGGAGGCTGAATCAAAATCGGCCACCCACAACTCGCATTCATCCCACGGCATGTTCGGGTGGTCCCACGAGAGCCAGCAGATTTTGTCACCCACCGGAGCCCGGCGCAGCGACGAGTAGAAATCGTGGCCGGTTGCGAGCACCCGGACCTCGCCCGAGCCGCTGGTTGAGACTGCCACGAGCTCGTTGTCGGCCTCGCGGTCTTCGTGGTGCCGTTCCCGGACGCACAGCACCCAGTTCGGCTCGTTGCTCAGCACGAGGTCAGCGTAACGGTCGCCCCGCTCGATCGCCGGTTCTGGCGTGATCGCCACGGGATCAACGCCGCCGCCGTCACCCGACACCCGATACAGCCGCTGGTCATCCCAGTTCGAAAAATACACCACACCATCACGGACCGCGTACGCACCGCCGCCGTACTCGTGAACCGCGTTTCGGGCGTTGAAGGGAGCAGCGTTTACGTCCGAGGTGGCACCGTCGGCTGAACGTTTCACGATTACGTACCGGCCAGCCTCTTCGGGACGCCCCTCAAGCCAGTAGATGTCCGATCCGTCCACTCGCACTTCGGCGAGCCTCAGCCCTCCCTGCGTGATCAACTCGGCGGTAATCGACGACTCCCATGAACCGTATGGTGAATTTGTTTTACCGGGCATGTCTGTACTCGTTCTCCGGGGGCGTGGCGCTGCTGTCGATAATCGAGGAGCGGTAATTGGCGGCTCGATGCACAAAAGCGTCGCAGATCGGAGCGCTCCCGGCAACTTTCATTGCCCACGGACCACCCCGTGGCAGGGGTCGCGAACGCGAAACACCCCACACACCGGGCGCAGTGAGTGGGGCGTTTCTCGGCGGGTTACCTGCCGGCAAATAACCTTGCGGCCTAGCCGCCCATGAACGTGCCCTGGGCCTCGCCGTTTACGACCACCGTGTACTCGACACCGGCCTCGAACTCGGAACCGATGTTGATCGAGTGGTCTTCGTAAATGATCGCCAGCGTGCAGGGGACCGGGGTTGAGGGTCCGTGGGTCGTTACTTCGATCTGAACCTCACGCCCCTCGAGCTCCCAGGAGGAGGCGTTGAACGATTCGCAGCTGCCACCGAGGGCCAGCGTCATCGAAATGAGGTGCTGCGCAGGGATCGACCGGGTCGACGCAATGGTCACCCTCTCGATAGTCGCAAGCTTCACGAGGGCCTCGACCTCTGGCTCACCGGCCGTTTCATCGAAACCAGTACCGGCGAACATGGTGGCCACTTTGTCGAGTAGCTCGCCCATTTCGGCATCGTTACCCAGGTAGAGGACGATTGCGTTGCCGAAGGTGTAGAAGTGCGGCGGTTCGATCCACATGACGCTCACGATCGAGCCATCGGGGTTCTTGATCGAAGTGCCGTCACCCGACACGCTCCTGGAGGCTTCTTCAACCGAAGAACCGGGAGAGAATTCGTAAACCAGGACTCGCTGACCGTTTACTTTCAGCTCGGTCGGGAACCGGCCAAACAGTTCGTCGGACTTCACCTGGCCACCGTACTCGACCTCGGCACCGTTCCCCTCAAGCGAGAACTCGAGCGCCTGCTGGTCGGAGATGATCGAAGAGCCACCGCCAGTCGGAGGGGCCGGGGTCGGCGTGGCCTCGCCGGGGTCGGCGCAGCGGACGTTCGGGGCAATTGCCTGGAACTCGACAACCTCGCGGAAGGCGTTGATGGTGTAGAGGGCGCATGAGGTCAACTCTTGGCCGACGACGCCGAGTGGGATCCGGGCGGATTCGACACGGTAGTCGTCTGTGCACATGACATCACCAGTGGGTGCCTTGGCCAGTGCATAGATTTCAAAATCGGTGCTGCCGGTTTGGACCAGGTTGGGGTCGAGTGACTCCTTGCAGCCGTTCGTCAGGCCCCACGCAACTTCTACGTAGTACGTGACTTCGCCCATCATGTCGTCGTCGCTTGTGACCTTGATGCTCTCGATCGGGGCGGGTTCAACAACGAAGCCGGGGCCGTTGTCGATCTGCGGCAGCGCTGCCGACCCGGTGGTGAAGTATGCAGCGGGGTGTTCGTTGACCAGCACTGTGTACTCGACACCGCGGTCGAATTCGCTGCCGAGGTTTACGTTTTCGTCATGCAGGCCGTAGAGCTCCGTGCAGGCGATCAACTCGCCGGGGGCGGGTACGGTGTTGTACACCGAGATGTTGATGATGTTTCCATTACGTTCGACCTCGTTGTGGCTGTAGGTGGCGCAGCCGTTCGGGATACCGGATATGACCTGTACGACGTACTGCTCGGGGTACGACTCCAGCACGAGGATCTGGACGCTCTCGATCGGCGCCAGGGCCTCGACTGTCGCGTAGCCGGGGTCGACCGGCGGGCTTGTCTTACCGGGGTCGGCCGGTGGGATGTCGATGCCGGAGTCCACCATGCCGTCGCCATCGCGGTCGCCGGTGTTGCCTGTTGAAACGGTGTCGTTTGGCGGCTGTGCGCCTACACCGTCGTTGGGTAGCGTGCTGGTCTCGTCTGTGCCGCAGGCGATAACGAACGCTGCGAGCGCCGCAATTGCTGCCAGTACGAGCCAGTGCTTCTTCATTCCTTGGCCGCTAAGCATTTCACTACTTCCAGTGGTGGCGAGAATCGCCATCGATATTGGTGTGCTCGGACGCCTCGATTGGTCGTCCGTCATAGCTAAGACGCAGCAAGGGGTGGTTTTGTTCCAGGGGAGTTCATTTTCGGGCTTGCCCCGAAATCCGGCACCGCTGGGGGCCCTGTGACCGGCTCAGACCAGGCCCGTCGATTCTATGGATAATTGACTTGCCCCCTCTACAGGGCTTATGCTCGAAGACAGATCGAATTTAATATTTGCGTTG
>JASLNQ010000287.1 GCA_030745955.1 Dehalococcoidia bacterium
CAAGATTGAGTCCGTCTCGTATCGGTGAAACGAACGCGATATCGGCGAGCCTGTACAACGCTCCCAGTTCCTCAGGTGATACTGACCCATAGATGTACTGAACGGGGGTTTTGTCGGGTTTGCCGTAAAGGCCATTAACCTCCCCAACAAGTTGTTCTACCTCGATTTTTTGATCGCGGTAGCTGCCGATGGCCTCGCGAGTTGGTATGGCTATCTGGATCATCACGGCGTCCTGCCGCCAGCGAGGTTCCCTGTCGAGGAGAGATTTGAAGGCTCTGAGTTTGTTGGGAAGTCCCTTTGTGTAGTCCAGGCGATCAATACCAAGAATCACCTGCCTGTCCCCGAACGATTGCCGGTACTGTGCGAGTATTCGATCAGCCTCCCTGGAATAGGCCGTTTCGTGCTGGCCCTCAACATCGATCCCAATCGGTTGAGCTTCGATTCGCACGCTGCGGCCTGAAAGATTTACGACGCCGTTTCGGGTTTCAAGCCCCAGGACCCTCCGGAGCGAATGCGACAGGTGGTCGGCATATTCATATGTGTGTACACCGATCAAATCGGCTCCCAGGAGCCCGCGCAGCATCTCTTCGCGCTGCGGCATCACCCGCAAAACTTCTGATGATGGAAACGGAATGTGCAGGAAGAACCCAATTCGCACACCCGCTAATTTCCTCCGCAGCAGAGCGGGCATCAGCATCAACTGGTAGTCGTGCACCCAGATCGTGTCACCCTCCCTGGCGTGAGCGAGCACGGATTCGACAAATCGCGCGTTGACTCGCCTGTATGCAGTGAAGGAGGCTGAATCGAAGTCGCAGTATTCGGGCAGGTAGTGAAAGAGGGGCCAGATCGCGCTGTTCGAAAAACCGTCGTAATAACCATCATATTCCGAGATTGGAATATCGACCGGTTCCAGGCGCTGCTCCTTAAGAAGCGTGCGCGTGCCGTCGTGCGGTTGGGCTCCGGCGTAACCGATCCAGAGGCTGTCGCCTTGCCGGTGCAGGGGTGCTAGCCCCGAGACGAGCCCACCAGAGCTGCTGCTGATCGGCTGATCTGAAGAGTCGCCCTGAATGGTTACTGGAAGCCGATTCGAAACGAGGATTAGTCGGGCCATGCCGCTGAATATCCTGTTTTTGGATTCGGTGGGCGCTACACCTGCGCCCGTTGGCCGAGCCTAACACACGCTTTTTGTCATGGCGTACGTCGGCGCATGTAACGTTTATGGTGCCAATTGAGTATTCACAAGGGGCAGTGTTCAGGTCGATTCGTGGGCTGCCGACCTGGGGGAAGCTGGTGGTGCTTCGGAACCAAGAGCGCGATCCAGGTTGTAGGCAGCCGCGATCAAACCGAGCAGCGTGAATGCCTGGGGAAAGTTCCCAAGCGCCTCTCCCCTCGGGCCCGTTTCCTCAGCGTACAGTCCCAGGTGATTGGCATACGTAAGCATTTGCTGGAAGTCCAGCCGGGCTTCTGCCAGCCTGTACCGTTGCTTCGAATCGAGCAACCCGGCACGTGTCATAGCGTCCACAAGCCAGAAAGTGCAGATGTTAAAGGTGCCTTCTTCGCCCTCAAGACCGTCCACCCCGGTATTCGGGTTGTAGCGGAAGACCAGGCCGTTCGACACAAGGCCACCGTTTTTAGTTGACTTATTGATGGCGTCCAGCGTGCTGATCATTCGCGGGTCCGTTGGAGAAATCACCCTCATGATCGGCATCATCAAGGCCGAAGCATCAAGACCATCAGCGCCATACGACTGCGCAAATGCCTGCCGGTCCTTGTTCCACCCATTTTCCATCAGGTCTTCGAGGATCTGGTCACGTATTGCGCTCCAACGCGCGCGGTCGGACGGGAATGCACGGGTGTCTGCGAGTCGGATCGCCCGGTCAAGTGCAACCCAGCACATCATTTTTGAATAAACGAAATGTCGACGGCCACCTCGAACTTCCCAGATACTTTCGTCTTTGCGTTGCCAGTTTTCGCAAACGAATTCCACAAGCTTCCGGATCCGCAACCAGAAGTCATACGAAATCGGTGCGCCGTAACTGTCGTAAATGTAGACCGAGTCAATCAACTCGCCATAAATATCCAGTTGAAGTTGGCCATGTGCATCATTGCCGATGCGGACCGGCCCTGAGCCCCGGTACCCCTCAAGGTGATCGAGGATTTCTTCCTTGAGTTCCTGGCTACCGTCAAGGCCGTAGACGATCTGCAGCGATCCGTCTGGTTTGACATCCTGGCAGCGCGCCTCGATCCACGCCATGAACTCGGCGGCCTCATCAATGAATCCGAGCCGGACCAGGGCGAACATGCTAAATGCGGCGTCCCTGATCCACGTATATCGGTAATCCCAGTTGCGTTCTCCACCAATCACCTCCGGAAGGCTGGTGGTGGGCGCGGCCACAATGGCACCGGTGGGAGCGAACGTAAGGAGCTTTAGTGCAAGGGCGGCTCGACGGACCTGCTCCCGCCAGCGGCCCGTGTATGTACACTTCCCGATCCAATCGTGCCAGTAGTCCACAGTGTTCGACAACAGCTCGTCGGGATCTTCGTCACTGACGCAAAGTGGGTCGAGGCACTCGCATCGCAGCTCGGCAAGGATGAATTCAACGGAATCCCCTTCTTCCAGCTCGAATTCGGCGGTGACTCCGGTATCGGTTTCCAGCAAAGGAATTGTTGACCGTAATCCAAGTTTTAAGCCTGTTGAACTGAACACCGCACCGGGCTCCGACATGTACGTGGTGTGACCGTCCCGCGCATAGTTGAACGCCGGAAAACATTCCATCCGAAATCGTGCGGTGCCACGAATACCTTTCACCCGCCTCACTAATCGATGATGGGCATGCGCGTCCCTGCGACCGCTGGTCGGCATGTAGTCGGTCACTTCCCCAACACCATCGACGGACAGGAACCGGGTGATGAGGATGTTGGTGTCAGGCCAGTAGAACTGACGGCAATTCACATCGTCGCTGGTTGGAGAAACCCTGAAGCGGCCGCCCTTCGTGTCATCGAGCAGAGCCGCGAAAACACTCGGTGAGTCAAAATGGGGTGTGCAGAACCAGTCGATGGAACCATCGAGTCCCACGAGAGCGACGGTGTGGAGGTCACCAATGATTCCGTAGTTTTCAATCGGTTGGTAAGCCAGGTCGGATTCCTTGCGCCCGGTGCGCCTCGGCGACCGGGCCTCAACACGTCGGGTCGGATGCTATTTGGTCAATCGGCAATTGCGGCTCGCAGTAGCTTACCTCACAAAAGCCAACTCCAATAATGCCGACGCCACGATCTGAACCGCCCGGGAAAGTTGGAGACTCCAGTCCTTGAGAGGACGGAGCGATGGCAAGACCGCGCAACCATCCCCGAGAGGTTCGAAATTCACGCCAAACTCATCGGGTCTGGCCAGGTATCGGCCTGGACTCGCAGAATACGAAACGATCGGTACGCAGTCCATCTCGGCCCCGAATGGCCCAATCAATCAAATACCGGTCGACAACAGCACCCGGCGTGAGGGCTGCAAGG
>JASLNQ010000288.1 GCA_030745955.1 Dehalococcoidia bacterium
TTCGACAAACTACACGCGGTGGAAGGCGAAACCCGAAACTCCAACACGGCGCTGACCTGCCCCTTAAACCAGGAGAGTGGTAACCGACAATCCGATTACCACTCCCAGTACGAATCTAATTCGGGTCAGACGAGCCGATTTAAACTTGATTTTCGCTTTGCGTAGCCGTCGTTTCTTACAACGATTTCCGGCTTGTATGTCTAAAGGTTACCGGCTTCGGTGATCCCTGCCACCGCCAACGGTCGTCCACCGTGGCGGCTCAGCTAAGCCCACGTGCACTGCCCATCCAATCCAGTAAGTCATATTCAGCAACCTCTCGAATTGTAGGAACTGTCCGACACTTCGATTTTAGCACCCTATATCAACGCAAAATCTTTTTCAAATGAGGTATTTGTGAATAGTTTCACATATTGAGTTCAGCCGTGATGATTTCAGCCAAAAAGCACTCTTAAAAGCGCGTCTATTCACCATCTCGCCAAACCTGGTCGCTGGCAGGGAAACCTGCCCGTTTTTTTCGACTGACACCCGCGCCCGCCCCCGAATCGACAGCAGGCCGACCCCGACAGGCGTAGACTGCCGCACGCACATCGAATTCCCACGATTCAAGCGCTCTCGCAGAGGACCTAACGCAATGTCGAAACAGTACAAGGCCGCAATCGTAGGCTGTGGCTCGATTGGCCAGGCCCACATGGACGGCTACAAGCGGCTCGACAACGTCGATGTCGTCGCGGTCGCCGACCCGCTCGAACCGGCCCGCAACATGTACATGAACGAATACGGCATCCCGCAGGGCTACGCCACGATTGCCGAGATGCTGGAGAAGGCACAGCCCGACATCGTGAGCGTATGCGTCTGGCACCTCCTCCACGACACCGTTACAGCTGAAGTTGCGGTGGGTCCGTCGGTGAAGGGCATCATCTGCGAAAAGCCCATGGCCATCGGTATGGGCCGGGCCGACGCCATGGTCGATGTATGTGAAGCCAACGGGGTGAAGCTGGCCATCTCTCACCAGCGCCGCTTCACGCCGGGGTGGGAAAAGGCGAAAGAGCTAGTCGAAGATGGCGCAATCGGCATCCCCCTGCGCGCCGACCTGCGCGTAAAGGAAGGTCTCGCCAACTGGGGTACCCACTCTATCGACGGGGCGCGGTTCATCTTGGGCGACCCCGTGGCCGAATGGGTGATGGGCGCCGTGGAGCGGAGGACCGACAAGTACGAGCGCGATACCGCTATCGAGGACTCCTGCATCGGCCTGATCCACTTCGGTGGCAGCCTGCAGTTCTTCATCCAGTCCGACCTCTGGGACAGGAATTGCGACGCCGGAAAGTTCTTCATACGTGGTACCGAGGGGACGCTGCATGTGCGAGAGACCGTGCTGAAACTGTTCAACGCCGAAACCGGCGGCTGGAAGGACGTCGACCTCAACCTGCAGGAGGGCGACCGCGCCATCGGCGGAAGAATGAACGCCGCCCAGACGCTCGAGTTGATCGAATGGATCGAGGGTGGGCCGGAGAGCCGTGGCTCGGGCCGGAAAGCGCGGGACACCGTCGAAGTCATGATGGCGATGTACGAGTCGGCGCGCCACAACAGGGTCATCAACCTGCCGATGCAGGAAAAGGACTACCCGCTCGACCTGATGATCAACGAGGGCAAGCTCCCGCTCAAACTCGAGGGACGCTACGACATCCGTGGCTTCCTCGACCGATCGAATATCGACGAGGCCCGCTATCAGCAGCTCCGGGACGATGGTATGCCCCACCACCAGGCGATGCGTACCGTCCACCAGGAAATGGAAGCCTGATCGAGCCGTGAGAACGGTGGGAGTGGCGGCGTTGGTAGCAGCGGCGCAGGCAACCGATCAGCTATCGGTACCCGGGCCGCGGCCCGGGTCACTCGCCGATTCCGGTTACGGCCAGCTCTTCATCGGCAGGGGACTGCTCGTCCTCTATCTCGACGCGCGATATCTCGATCGACATCTTGATAGTCGGATCCTCAACCTCCACAGCGCCGCCGGTCATCTCGGAAGGCTCACGGGCCTGCTCTGATTCGTCTTCCTTTGACGTGCCCAGGTTCAGCACCTGCACGTGTACGAACTGGGGCACGTCCTCCAGCTGCCTGATGAACTGGAGCAGAGTCAGGTAGTCGGTCGCTTCAGCCTCGACCGCCACCACCTTGCCGTCGTCGTCGACAGTAGTCAAACGTACCCCGTCCGGAACGGTCCGTGAGACAACTGCCATCGTCTCGGCGAACCCGGCGTCAAGGTCCTGGATGACCTCGTTCGCCGCAATAAGCCGCTCTGTCTTCAGCTTCGCCTCGTTCAGCTGTATCCTGGCCTTCCGGGTCTTTTCAAGCTGGAGACCGCGCAGGTCAACCTGCTGCTCAAGGATCCCGTGTGAACGCTGCGCCAGCGCAACCGAATCGGACTGCTCGGTATATGCCTGGTACAGGCCAAACAGACCGAACCCGAGAACGAACATGACGGCGAGCTTGAGCGCTGCCCGCACCGGCAGCGGCCTTGGCTGGTACTGCGCCGGACGATAGTCGAATTTCGGTGTCGGCAGCAGCGGCACAGGGGTGCGCTGCCAGAACCGCTTGCCCGAAACGATTACCAGGCCGACGTTCGCCGCGTACTTCTCGAAAGGAAACTCTTCGGGCGCCCTCAGCGTCGGTGGCAGCTCTGCCCGCACGTAGGGAAGCCACTCCAGCGCCTCGTCGAACGCATCACGGGCCTGCTCCGTCTGCCCGGTCAGGAACACCTCGACGTCGCTTTCCAGCCGTTCCTCGGGGAATAGCGAGTTGTAGAAACCGACGGCGCGGGATATCTGTGTGGTGAGCAGGTTGACCCACTGCGCTCGGTTTAGTTCCCGGTCGATCCCGACCTCGCGTATTACCTCCGGCAGACCGTCATTGACGATTGCGGTGATGAGCGTGTCCGACTCGATATCGAGAACAATGGCGGCCCGGCTGTTCACCGCTGCGGCCAGCGCCAGGATCTTGGGCTGTACCCCGGCGAACCTGGCGCCGAAGTCGGACACAGTGCGCAGGTTCCGACGGATGACGTGCTTGTGCAATGCCATTGCGTACACATCGTAGGGATCGCCATCCGGCTCGGGTTCAAGGTCCAGATCGAGGTTCTCGATCCTGATCTCTTCTGTCTGCTCCGGCTCCGGCCCGGCGGTTTCTTCAGACTCCTCTGGGTCTACATCTTCATCCCCATCCTCAAGCTCGTCGTCCTCATACTCGTCGTCCTCGTACAGGTCGAGTTCGTCGGCGTCCCACTCGATCTGCATCTCCTCGGTGCGGATCGACATCGCGTCCGAGCTGGCGTTGACTATCGCCTCGGCGAGGTCCCGACCGTCGTCGACATAAACGGTCAGCCGGCGCTGGACCATGTTCCGGCCAGTGATCGCGACCGCCACTTTCTGCCCGCTGAGCTTGCCGTTCCGCGTGACCTGCTTGAGGATGTCGGCGAGCACGTTTATGAACGTGTGCTCATCGACGATCAGGCC
>JASLNQ010000289.1 GCA_030745955.1 Dehalococcoidia bacterium
GGGGCCTCACAGATGGTGAAATCTACGGACAACTCGGCACCGTCATTTCCGAATCCGATGGCCGAGTAACACGGGAACATACCCCGATGGTTGGAGAATTCAGCGTCGGCC
Source organism: Dehalococcoidia bacterium (assembly GCA_030745955.1). The sequence goes on from JASLNQ010000289.1 coordinate 112, forward strand.
AAAACGTTTACCTTGAGCGCACCGCGTACCCGCATGACCCGCTTTCTGCGCACGGACTTGATTACCGGGAAGTCATGATACCCGGTCCGATCGGAAATCTGGGTGCCTGGCACGTACCGGCGAACTCGGATACCTGGGCGGTGCTGGTCCATGGTCGGACAAGCAGCCGCGAAACATCACTGAAGCTTCTCGACGACCTTGCCGACCTCGGGATTAACTCGCTAACGATCGACTATCGCAACGACGAGGGCGCACCGCCCAGCGAGTCGGGCTACTACGATTTCGGTGTGACCGAGTGGGAGGATGTCGAGGCCGCGGTCCGATACGCACTCGAAAACGGGGCAGAGAAGATCGTCCTGGTCGGGTACTCGATGGGTGGTGGGATCGTCGTGAATTACCAGCTTAGATCGAGTCTCGCCGACCGCACAGTGGGAATGGTGCTCGACGCGCCGATGCTCAATTTCGGGAGGACGGTCGATAAGGGTGCTGAAGAGCGGAGCGTGCCTTCGCCGATCACTGCCACGGCGAAACTGTTCTCGACTTTCAGGTTCGGAATTGATTGGAGAGCACTGGATTTCCTCTCGCACGCAGACGATCTGACTGTGCCCGTTCTCCTGATCCACAGCGACATCGACGATACGGTGCCTATCGAGACGAGTCAGGAGTTTGCCCGCCTGGCCCCTGAACTGGTGGAAATGCATACGTTCAAGGATGTCGACCACGTTGCATCGTGGAATTCATACACGGACGAATACGAGGCGCTGTTCAGGGATTTTCTTCAGCGCATCCGCTAGCGGCAGAGACCGGGATGAGGGCAACGCCAGCCTGGCTGCTGCAACGCGAGCCAGCCCCACACTCACTCCGTTGAACGAGTCAGCTCATGCAGTGGTGTACGCAGGAAGCCGATGAACGACGACACCACGCCGATGACGCCGGCCAGGATCGCGACTGCCAGGATGGCCAGCACCGGCCACCAGTTGGTCTGCAAAACAAACGGGGGCAGCAACTCCCGGCCGGTCTCTGAATGGGCGATCGCCCCGACGGCAACCCGGCTTGCGACCAGGCCAGAGGCGATTCCCACCACGACGCCGGTCACCGCAACGACGCCATGCTCGATCAGGGCGCTACGCATGAACCCGGGTTTCGACAGTCCCATCGCCCGCAGATAGGCCGAATCATGAAGGGTGCGGTTTGAGTGGGCGAACAGGTACGTGACATACCCAAGTACGAGCGCCACCCCACCGACGATCAAAGCTACGATGCCCATCCCGCGCCACCCCGCGACTGTCAGCGGATCGATCACGGAATCGTCAACCCGCGCTTCCCGGTCCAGCAACGAACCCGCCTTGTATATCGTGCGGATCTCGCGGGTCACTTCCTCGTGGCGGTCAGGGTCGATATCGGCAAATATTTCATTGGCGTTGACCAGGACCAGGCCGCGTAGTTCCACGAAACCGATGAGGGCATTCACATCGAGGACCATGAATGGGCGGCGGGTAGGATCGAGTGTTGGGAACAGGCTCACAGTGCCGACCGGGAAGACGGGAATGAAGCCTCCGTAGATCTGCACCACCCCCGGTTGGCCCGGCATGATGCCCGTCAGGCTCGCAAAATTATCCGAAACGATGACGGGTAGAGGTTCACCGGTGACACTCCGGTAGACCCCGCGCACGCCCGCAATTGTCCCCCGTTCGAGCAAAACTTGCCCGACTCCACTCCCCGGTCGACCGACATCCGGGTCCTCGGCCACATCGAAGTACTCGTCATCGAGGCCGTTTGAAGTCGGGAGTGGAGTCCACAGTCCGGGGTTTTCGAAGTCGAGGAGTACCTGCTCGAAACCGGGTCCTGAAGCCACAACGTCGTCGATATACCAGGTAGTCGGTGCGCCACCGTCTCCGCCCGCCTGCATGAAGGTCTGCAGTGAAATGACCTCGACCGGGGCGACCAGGTGCGGTGGGACATCCCCGGACTGCGCTCGCCAGTCGGTGCCTATCTGACCCAGCGTGAGTGTAATCTGCCGGTCTTCCGCGCCCCTCAGGACGATCCAGAAAAAATGATCGTTCACATACGGGTCCTGTCTTGTCCATGCAGAAATGGTGGTGGTACCGGCGGGTAAATAGAGCGGTTCCGGCTTCGCGGGGACGTTAATTCGCTCGAGCAGTGTGTCTAGCCGTTCGTCCGAGAAGTCGTCCCTGAACCAGGCCATTTCCACGAAACGGTCCGACTCTATGCCGAGGGCCGTGAACTCGAGACCCCGGTTGGTTGTGCCGACTTTCGAGGTCTGCCGGAACGCCATGGTGGCGGCGTTGACGCCATCGATGGCAGATATCTGTTCGATGTCGGCAGGGCGTACGTCTGCCTTGCCACCGCCGGGCCGAATCCGGAGGTTGGTGCCGTTGTCGTAGAAAATCTGTTCCCGGCTGCTCCGCTCCAGCGTCGATCCGAGCGTCCCGACCATTACACCGAGCCCCGTCCCAAGGATGATCAGCAACATTGGCCAGGCGTACCAGTACGGGCTCCTGCCAAGGCGCCAGACCCCTAATGCAACCGAGGCCGAGGTGAACCGCGTCGCAATCCACGACGCAATCCTGGTCATCAACGGGAACGCCCGCAGCATGAGCAGAGCCACGGAAATCAGCATCATGACCGGGGCGAACAGAAGTGTCGGGTCGGTGACTACTTCACCCTCGCGGTCGGTGGACGCGACGCCGCGTGTTGTTATTTCCCAGAGGAAAAGTCCGCCGAGGGCCACAAGCAACATGTCGAAATAGAGTCGCTGGAAAATCGGTGGGCGGTCCGGTCGCGCCCTCGATTGGTCGACGTTCGAGACGCCCGAACGGGCCACGGCGAGCGTCGGTCCCAGCACTATCAGGAACGCTGCCGCCGCCGCACCGGCTGCCCAAACCCATGTAACCGGCGATAGTTCTACCGGCAGGTTCTGGCCGTTGGTCAACGATTCGAAGACGGGCAGGCGCCCCGCGGCCCCAATCGCGACTGCGGCGAGAAGTGGTGCGAGTGTGGCGGGTAGGCCCACGGTAATCACCGCCTCGATGACCTGCACTCGCACCACCTGGAAGGTCGATAGGCCACGCGATCGCAACATCGTAGTTTCAAGCTCGCGCTTGCGGGCGATAAGACCTGAGACAAGGAACAGGTAATAGCCAACAACGGCCACAGCAAGCGCCGCCAGCAGCAATGCGGGGAGCCGCAGGAATAACATTTTTGTGGACATACGGTTGGTTGAGGCCCGCGCCCCGATGAGGGCGACCCCGCGTGGGATCTCGTTCGCCACAATCTCCTCGAAGTGGTCCAGCGCCGAGACTATTACAGCCGATTTTGTCCGGGATATAGCGTCGGGGTCGGTGAACAACACCCGCAT
>JASLNQ010000028.1 GCA_030745955.1 Dehalococcoidia bacterium
ACAACGGCGATAGCACCGTGAGAAAACTCACCCCCTCCGGCGAAGTGCTCATGACACTCGGCGAGGCCAACAACCCATCTGCACCGATGAGCGGGGAGCCGTTCAGCGTGCCGACCCACGTGGCCATCGACCCCCGGACTGGCGAGTTCTACGTCGCCGACGGCTACTCGAACGCCAGCGTTCACAAGTTCACACCCGATGGCGAACTCATCACCTCGTGGGGAGAGTCGGGCACAGACGCGAAGCAGTTCAACATCGTCCACAACATCGCCACCGACCGCGCAGGCCGGGTCTACGTGGCCGACCGCGAGAACCACCGCATCCAGGTGTTCAGCCCGGAGGGGGATTACCTGACCCAGTGGGTGAACATGTCGCGGACCGCCGCCATCTACATCGACACACGCAGTGAAGAGGAACTCGTCTACATCGGCGAGTATTTCGCTGGCATCGGCACCAACCATGTTGGAACCAATCTCGGTCCCCGGGTGACGGTGATGAACACCGATGGGGAAATCATCGCAAGGGTGGGCACCGAAAGCTACGGCTCGCAGTCCGGGCGATTCTTCTCACCCCACGGCATCGCAGTCGATTCCCACGGCGATATCTACGTGGCCGAGGTCTCACACAGCGACTACGGGAAGGGCTGGCACGCCCCCCGGGAACTTCGCTCCCTGCAAAAGCTCGTCAGGGTGAAGTAACCCTCGTAAGCCCGTAGTCGCAGGAGTGACGGCAGCCAACTCGCCGGGGTGAGCTACCTTGGTGCCATGCTCTCCAGGTGCTGGATAGCCGCTTCGAGCTGGGAATCGGTGCCCTTGAGGAGCGCGCTGCGGGCCAGTGCGACCTCGATGTCCGGCACGACACCGTGGCCTTCGAGAACCGTGCCAGTCGAAGTTCTGGTCTGTGCGACGGGATACATGAAAGTCGCACCGTTCGACAACGGTGTTATCTCCCCGACCACCACAACCCCGGGACTCCGCTCTCCAATGATCACGGCCCTGCCGATCGCCTGGAAACCCCCTGAGAATTCCTCGGCGGACGAGACGCTACAAACATCGATCAACACGACCACTGGCCCGTCGAAAGCCTGCCTCGCTGGATCTAGGTATGTGTCCGTGGTCTCATCTCTGTTGGCCGTCAGCAATAATGGGACTGCGATGATCATACGGGGCTACCCCGGATTGGGCCTGAACTAATCGCGAGATCGAAAGGCATCTCCCCGCGCCAGCTATCCCAACTCGATCCGGGCGTTGTTCAGCGCGCTGTAGCAGAACTCTGCACAGGCCCGTGGGTCGAAATCGGGCTCGCGAGACTGCTGGACACTCACCTCGGCGAACACCGGCATCTCTTCCAGTCCATTCGCCCGGAGTGCGCCCAGGAACGCCGCGACATCGATGCCACCTGCACCCGGCAGACAAAACTCGATCCGGCCATCGATCTTCGCACCGTCCTTGATGTGGACCATCGAGGCGTACGGAGCGCACAGGTTCACACTGTGAACCATTTCGCTGCCCTCGACCACGAAATGTGAAATGTCGAGATCGAGCTTCAGGTTTGGGAGACTCGTCTGCTCCATCATCCAAACGGCCTTCTCAGGAGTCTCGAAATCGGTGCCCGCATGGGCCTCTATCGCGATGCCCACGTCGTTCTCGGCCGCCATATCGGCCAGGTTCAGGAATGCGTCCCTGATCTGTTCCTTGCCCGACTCCCACGGTGGTGCAGAATGCCCTGGTGTCGTCGTCATCAAGACCTGGGAATCGTCGAAATGCAGGCGGTGCGCCATCTCGAACTTCTTTTTCGTCAACTCAAGCATGTCCATGCGCTCAGCCTCCGGAGCGCACACATCTATGTTGCCAAACAGGATCGGTGACCCAAATCCAAGGTCCTCAATCAGGCTCCCCAGTTCGTGTTGCTCAGAAGCTGAGAGACACAGCGGCGATGTCGGCCAGTCTTCGCTAAGGCACACCTCCAGCGCCTCGAACCCGACACTTTTGACCAGTTGCACGGCCTCTTTCGGGTTCACCATTTTCAACGCGTACGTCGAATAACCGAGGCTGAACGCCATATCCCGCTCCCCTCCAAAACAGTCGATTCGCCAGTTGACCGGCGCGGATTCTAGCAACGTGGCTCGTGTTGCGATTCCCGCGACAACCCGCGTTCAATCGAGAAGTTGCGGGTTTACACACATTGGCCGCGCGTCAAAGCCGCTGGGCGGTATACGCATCGAATCAGGGGACTTACCCCTCTGCCAACTGGTGGGGTTCACCGGACGACAGTTTAATCGTGCAGGTTGATATTAGTAATACTGCCCCGGTGGTGGGATGTTCACGTGATTGCCCTCTGCGCTCTGGCCGGGAGTTGCGTTTGGGCTGTTTCGTGTGAACCCCACCGCCGGGGTTTATATTCCCGGGGGTTGTACGCGCACACACGAGCGCTCTGTATGGTCCAACCTGCCGGTACCGTAGCAGGGAAGGCCAGTAACCCGTGGACAGTACCACACCGAGTAATCACGCAGTTCTCGATTTCACAGTCGGGGTGCCCGACAACCAGCACACCCGACAGTTCGCCGAAGACACCACCACGATCGCTCGCGAGGTGCAACGGGTAGTCGTCACCTCGCCGAAAACCATTCAACTGTCGATCCTGGGTCTGCTTGCCGAAGGCCACATTCTGCTCGAAGACGTCCCCGGTGTCGGCAAGACTCTGCTCGGAAAGACCCTGGCCGGCGCCATCGCCTGCGATTTCAAGAGAATCCAGTTCACACCCGACCTGCTCCCGACCGATATCACCGGCACGACGGTGTTCGATATGCAGGCCTCAACTTTCAAGTTCGTGCCCGGTCCGATCTTTTCTAACATCGTCCTGGCCGACGAAATCAATCGAACGGGCCCCCGCACACAGTCAGCTCTCCTCGAAGCCATGGCCGAGCACCAGGTTTCTATCGAGGGTGAAGTAAAGAAGCTGCCATCACCGTTCATGGTGATAGCGACGCAGAACCTCTCGGAGAGTCACGGAACATTCCCGCTCCCCGACAGCCAGAAAGACCGGTTCATGATCTCGATGGGCATGGGCCTTCCGGACACCGAGCAGGAAGTCGAAATCCTATCCCGGTCGCAGCACGGAATGCCCGAAGCCGAGCCTGTGATAAGTGCCGAAAGGGTTGTTGAGATGCGAGAAACGGTGAAACGGATCGAGGTTGATTCCAAAATCCGTCAGTTCATCGTCAAGCTCGCCGGTCACACACGCTCCAACCCCGCCGTACGGCACGGCCTTAGCCCGCGCGGGGGTGCAGCCCTGCAGCGCGCAGCACAGGCGTGGGCTGCGATTAACAGTCGCTCATACGTCGAACCGCAGGACGTATCCGAGATCGCCAAATACGTGATTTCGCACCGGCTCATGATGCAGCCCGCGGCAGGGGTGACCGCAGAAGAAGCCGTGCTGACCGCAATCGACGAAACACAGGTGCCTGCGTAGGCATGCATACGTTCCAGGCGCAATCCGGCACGCACCGAAGGCAACCGTTGCCCGGGCCAGCGGGAGATAACGTTTCTTGATTACACGGAGAGGCATCGGATTTGTGCTGGCCGCAGTTGCTGCCTTCTTCATCGCCAGCGCCACCCGGGTGGGCTGGGTACACCTCGCCGATGCGATCCTCTGGGGGGTTGTGATCCTCTCAGCAGCCACGCCATGGCTGTCGGTCTACGGCCTTTCGGTGAAACGTGGCCGGAATTTCGTCTCACAAGACAACCTGGCAGGGCCGGTTGAAGGCCAGTCCCTCGACATCGACATCCGCCTTACCAACCGGTGGTGGATCCCCAGGTTCCTGCTGAATGTCGAATACTCAATTGATTCACCCCGTGGCGACTCCGACGAATCGATCGTCATGGTCGGGATCGGACCCAGGGCCAGGTCATCGGGATCATCCAATCCCACTGTGACAACCCGCGGCCTGCACAGGTTGTCAGCCGTCTCAGTCGAATCGATGGGCCTTTTCGGCCTTTTCCGCCGCAGACGAGGGTTTACGGCCCCGGACAATTTTCTGGTATATCCGAGCTGGGAGCGGATCGCACAGGTCGGGCTGCTCGAATCTTCCCTGGGTGTTTCCGAGGGTGTCTCAAAGTCGCGGGCAGGCAGCGAAATATCTGGAACGCGCCGCTACGTGGCAGGCGATGCCTACCGCAGTATTCACTGGCGTAACTCCGCCAGGACCGGACGACTTGCGGTAAAGGAGTTCGATTCATGGTCCGAGCGCTCTGTCGCCATCGTCATCGACGCCGACGACCTTCCCGTGCAGGACATCGGCGACCGGCCTTCCGACTATGCCGTAAGAATGGCTGCTACTGCGGCCGCCCCGATAATCGAATCGGGCGGTACGGTGCACGTTGCTACGCCTCAGAGCGGGCAGGTCCGCACCTCGTGGCACGAAGCGATGACCGACCTGGCGCAGATTGAAGATCAACAGCCGGGGACCTCGTCGAACTGGGTCGACACGATAAATGCGGGCGAGCGGGTGCTGGCATTCGCCCATTCCGGTAACTCCAATCTGCTTTCGGCCTTATCTGCCATGGCCCGCTCGGGCTCCGACGTAGCGGCGGTCATATTTGAAGGTTTCACGCCCGGCGACAGCGCGCTGCCCACCCTCGCCGCGCTCGCTTCAGTCGGTGTGAACGCCATCCCCTGTCAACGGGGAGCGCTATCCGATGCCATGAAACTGATGGAGCAGGGCGTAGCCGCAGGCGAATACCAGGCAGTGGAAACGGTCATCGCACCGGTCGCAGCAGCCGAAGCCGTTGCCCCGGCGATGGCGGAGCAGGTCGCATGACCACTGCCCAGCCTCCATCAGGAACAACAGAGTCCGTCGCCCTCCAGCGATACGAATCGACGCTGGGCCAGCTTTACCGGAAGGTGTTCAACGACCGGCCTGAACTCTCCGTGCGCGTCCGCGTCCTCATAGCCGTCGCGACGGCCTGGGCATCGTTTTCGATGTTCGCCATCGGAGTCTCCACGGTTGTCCCACTCTTTACGGTCCCGGCGACCATAATCGGCCACTGGGTGGCGCTGAAGGCCACCCGCAAGCGGATGCCGTGGATCTCCATGATGATCGCAGGAACGATCATCACCGTCGGCGTAATGATGCGGTTCGACCTTGTCGAGGCCCTGCAGGGGAACCGGATCCCCGTCGCCAACTTCCTGCTCATAGCCGGCGCTGCCTCAGTATTCGACGCTCGCACCAGGGCTGGCCTCTACACCCAGCTCGTTTTCAGTGGCCTCGTCATGTTCTTCGCCGCTGAAAAGGCGTTTGGCACCGAGTTCGCCGGCTTGCTAGGCGGTTACATGGCGATTGTGGTGATATTCCTCGCCACCGCCCAGTACGTCGACCTGACCGCCGGTGCGTCCGTGAAAGGCATCGGAAGCCGGCTCGGCACCACTGTTTACTGGCTTGGGGCAGCGTTTGCCGTTGCGCTCGCGTCCTTTGCATCGTTCATGCTCCTGCCCTGGGACACCTCGCAGACCCCGCAGGCGGCCCGCATGGCGTTCCTGCCCGTGACAGGCGAGGATTCACCACTGCCAAAGATGGACCTCGAAACGGCCCAGGAGCTCATCGATAAACAGGCGGACCAGGGTGCCGGGCAACCTCAGATCGATCCCGACCTGTTCGCCGAGAACGGCCCCCTGGACGGTCCGACTACGGCAAGCGACCTGTTCGGGGAAGCGTCCGACGTGCCAGCCGATATCTATGGTGTGCCCCTGGTCGGTGAACTGGGCGGGGGAGAAAGGGTCGCATTCGTCCGCAGCCCCGTGGCGAGCTACTGGCGGGGCAGGGTGTACGACACGTTCGATCCCGAGGCCAACAACGGGCAGGGGCTCTGGTACTCGACTATTGCAGACGACCGCCAGTTCCGATCACTGTTCTCGCGCCAGGACAATCACAACGAAAGGGACCGCTACCTGCAGACCTACTTCCTACAGGACGATCTCGGGAATAATCTGCTGACCGGCTACGAGCCGATCGCCATTGCAGTCCCACGAGACAACCGGGGCCGAATGGACCTCTCCGCAGGGACGACGTACCTGGTCGTGTCGAAACAGCCCGAGACCGACCCCGACATCCTCAGGCGGGACCGCGGGGAGTGGGTCAAAAAGGAATACGGCGCGATTCCACCGACGTTTGATGAACTCCATCGCCTGGCATCCGCCCTCACCGCGGGCGCCGAGAACGACTTCGACAAGGCGTCGGCCATAACTTCCTATCTCCAGAATCTCGAGTACGACTCCGAGGCCGAATCGGCGCTGACGCCATCGACCGACCTGAAACGGTTCATCATCGGCCAGTTGCCGGGCTCGGCGATCGATTTCGCTACAGCCCTCACCATGATGGCCCGCTCGGCAGGTCTTCAGTCCCGTGTTGCCACCGGGTACCTACCGGGTAAGTACAACGCCTACTCAGGTGCAAGCAAAATCACTGCGGACGACGCACACGCATGGTCGGAAATCTACTTCCGCGGCGCAGGGTGGATCCCGTTCGACGCCTCGACTCGGCCCGATCTGCCCACACCGTCCGATATCGAAGAGCCACCGCCGTCGGGTTTGAGTGGATTGCTCGACCGCCGTCTTGGCGACGGTCTTGCGGCAGCCGCCAGTCGTACTCCCGGTGCGGTGCTCAAAGGCTTCGAGTTTGCAGTCAAACACGGCGTGAACTGGGGCTTATTCGTACTGGCCGGACTCGGGTTTGCCGGCATGGTGGCCTGGTACCTGCTCTTTTACCGGAAGTCAGGAAAGGGCAAGCTGGCGCGGTTTGACTACGCAACAGTGACTGGCAACGACCGAAAAGCGGTGATCGCAGCCTTCGTTTCAGCCGAGAAACGCCTGGCCAAGGACGGCTTCAGGCGGCGCCTGGAGAACGAATCGTACCGTGGGTACGCACTGGCAGTTCAGTTCTCCGGACGGCCGGACGCCGCGCAAAACGCCGAAGTGCTCAACTGGCTCGCTGACGCCGCTTCACGGGCCGCGTTCTCATCGGCCGAAATGGGTGCCAGCGAAGCAGACGAAGCCGCAGGCCGTGCACGCGACCTGCGCGACCAGCTCAGCTAACCCGGAGCTCGCCAGCCCCACACAAATCCACTGTCATCCCGGACTCGATCCGGGACCAGCAGTCACCGCGCGGAGACCGAACGACTCGGCCAATCCAGCCCCTGCCATCGCCAATCGCCTGTCCGCGATGTAAAAAAAGGCACGGCACATCGAAGCGAAGCGAATCCAACCTGCGAAACCAACCCGCGGCTAGATCCCCGCCCGCGATTTACCCAGCACGTCGGGGTTGATCAGGTTCTCCGGCATCTCGCCGTTCAGCACCCGGACCACCTCCTGCGCAGTCCGCCGTTCCAGTTCCAGCGTCGAGGCCTGCGAGAAAAATGCCGTGTGGGGCGTGATTATCACGTTCTCCTGCCCGAGCAGGCGATTCGCGGGATCCGGTGGAGCCGGCTCAACCACATCAAGCCCGGCACCCGCCGTGTGGCCCGACGCAAGCGACGCGGCCAGGGCATCCTCGTCAATCAACCCGCCCCGTGCGCAATTGATGATAATCGAGCCGGGCTTCATCTTCGCAAGCTCGGCGGTACCGATCATGTTCTGTGTTTCGGGGATCAGGGGCACGTGGAGCGAAACGAAGTCCGACCGCGCCAGCACCGCGTCCAGCGAAACTGCGCTGGCCCCGTCTACCACCGAATCGGGCTGGATCAGCGGATCGTAGGCGAGAATATCCATCCCGAACCCTGAAGCCTTGGCCGCGAGGGCACGCCCGATCCGGCCAAACCCGATTATCCCGAGCGTTGCCCCCCGGGTCCGGTGCATCGGCTGGTTCAGCACGACATCACTCCAGCCACCTGCGACCACGGTGCGATTGTGAGGGACCAGTCGCCGGTTCAGGGCGAGGATCATACCCAGGGCGTGGTCGGTGACCTCGTCCATGCAGTAGTCAGGCACGTTCGTCACCACGATACCGAGGTCGGTGGCCTTCGAGATATCGACGTTATCGACTCCGATCCCGTACCGTGCAGCGATCTTGCACCCGGTCGAGCCTTCGAGCACCTTCCCGGTGACCTGTGCGAAGCAGAACATAATCGCGTCGACGTCGACAGCCAGCGCGGAGAGGGTAGCCTCGGAGCCGTCCGGTGCAACGACCAGCTCGACGCCAGCCGCCTCAAGCACCTCCCTTTCCGGATCGGTTGAGGGCCACACATAGTCGGTGATCAGCACTTTGGTAGTCATGGCGCAGAATGATACCTTCCATTACCGCACCCGGTCCGACCGGACGGGCAGCTCTCGTTCCTGGAGCCCGCCATAGACACCGCCACACCCATGCAACGCCTGTTTCACTTCTCGGAAAACCCGAACATCGAACTCTTCGTGCCACGCCCGCGCCCCAGGCGCGCCATCGGAAACCGACCGTCTGACGAATCGCTGGTGTGGGCCATCGATGAATGGCACTCACCTATGTACTACTTTCCGCGAGATTGCCCGCGGCTCCTCCTGTGGCCAATCTCAGGCTCAACCCCGCAGGACATACTTGCGTGGATGGGCGCGAATCCACCTCGCATGGTGGCCCACATAGAAAAACACTGGCTCTCAGAGTTTGAAGGGTGTGAATTATTCCGCTACGAACTCGATGGTTCGAGTTTCGAATCGCTCAACGACGCCGGGATGCACGTCACCACAGAAACGCTCGAAACTGGAAGCGTCGAACCGGTTGGCGACCTTCCCACCGCACTGGAATCCGCCGATGTTGAACTGCGGGTCGTGGAATCTCTCCAGCATGTCGCACACTCTCTCACGAGCACGCTCCACTACTCGGCGATCCGCACACGAAACGCCCTGGAGTGGAATCCGCCGGTTTAGCGGTTTTTCGACCCTCGTCTCGACCCCGGGCTGAGCGTCCGGGAACACCCTCGTCCCGATCCCAGCAGAATTTTCATCCCGATCCCAGCAAAATTGTCGTTCCAGTCCCGGCTGAATTGTCATCCCGGACTTGATCCGGGATCACCGGCTACATGCTCTCCATCGGCTTGAACAGGCAGCCCTCAACGAAGAAGTCGAAGAAGTCGGGTGCGGCTTCGAGCTCAACATGCTCGATGGTTGCCGTGAGCTTCTCGATCTCCTCCCGTTTCACCTTCGAGAGGAGCATGATCGTGGCGCCCTCGAGCGCCGCGTTGCCGATCTTCTCGACTTTTTCGAGCGGCATGTTTGCGATGAACCCGATATCGATCGCGTTCGACTCGTCCACGTAGTTCGCGAACCCGCCGGCCAGGAACAGCTTCTCGAACTTTTCGATCGGCAACCCGAACTCCCGCAGAACTATCGCCTGCCCGCAGTAGTTCGCAGCCTTGGCCTGCGCCAGCGCAGAAATATCGGCCCTCGACAGCGTCAGGTTGTTGGCCTCGGAGAACTCGAACTCGCCCGAGCCATCGGCGAACTTCCCAAGCTCGTCCATCAGTTGAGTCCGGCGGAGCTCTGCCAGCAGGTCGATCAGCCCCGATCCACAAATGCCAACCGCATCGATGTCCCCGATAACCTTCGAGGTTGCCTCGCCCCTGTCGTCGATCTCAACTCTCTCAACCGCTCCGTCATACCCCGGCATCCCGTAGGTGACCTGGCCGCCCTCAAAGGCCGGCCCCGCCGGACACGAAGCCGCGAGCAGCCTGCCGTTATGGCCCATGACGACCTCGGTGTTGGTGCCGACATCGACAACAATCACCGGTTGCTCCTGGTCCTCCATGCCCATGGCCAGCAGATCGGCCGCGACGTCGGCGCCGACATGCGAGGCGATCAACGGGCCACCGTAAACGGTCGCTTTGGGGTGAATCCTCAGCCCGAGTTTCACCGCGGCTGTTGTGAGCGATGTCGTCGGTCGCCTGTGCGCCCTGAACTCGTCCTCGATGGATGACTTGTACGGCCGGAGCCCGACGCTCTGTACGTCGATGCCGAAGAAAAGCTCCCGCATCGTCGTATTGCCAACAGCCACAACCTCGAATATCTGGCGACGCCGTATTTTCAGCGTGCGGACCATCTCGCCGATTTCGAAGTTGATTGACGAGATCATCACGGCCTGCAGTTCACCGGCATCGGGGCCGCCATCATATGAAATGCGGTTCATGATGTCGCTGCCGCCGAACCGCTGCGGGTTCTCGAACGAAGCGGTGTATTTCGTCTCCCCGGTCTCCAGGTCCACCAGGTTCAGAACGACCGTCGTGGTGCCGAGGTCGGCCGCTAACCCGTATATCGCCTCGCGGTACGTATCGACCTTCACCGGGCCATCGGGGCCGTCATACACAACGTCATCGCCAACGCGCTTGTAGGCGGGTTGGAGTTTCACCTTTCGCCTGACCCCTGAGGTCAGGATGCGGGGTTGGCGGCGCAGAACGCTGAAGACGATATCGGCACCCGGATTGGCAACAAGCGCCTGGCAGGCCAGTCGATAATCGCCACGCAGGAACTTCTCAGCGTCCGTCGGTGGCGTAAGCGCGTTGGCGCCCCTCCGGACCTCGACAATGCATTCGTGGCACTCGCCGGTCCTGCCACACGATGTCGGGACCCTGATCGACAGGGAATCGGCGAAATCGTAGAGCGACTCGTCTTTCTTCGAGTCAAGCCGCTTGGAATCGAGATAAACAGGACTCAAATCTCAAAAACCTCCAGTGGTGGAAGCACCGGCAATATCATCTGGTAAATCTGGACTTCCCCAGCGGCATTTTTACTACCGACGGGATGAGATCATGGGCGTATGACTAAGTGTCCCAGGCGTCACGGTAGTCGATCCTGTCGCTCCCCGCACAGACGGGAAGGTCGGTCGGGTCGCTGGTGAAGAACTGGTTACGGCAGCCAAACTTCGCCGTGCAGTGGCTTTTGGCGTCTTTGTACGGGCACCTCTTCTGCATCACCTGGTCGGCGACGGCGGCCATATCCTCGTACATCGCATACAGTCGACCGAGACTGGCGCGTGCCTTCTCTGTATTTACGCGCGACGTACCTGTACCAGCTTGGGCCTGTTCTTCAGCCAACGAACATCTCCCAGGATAAACATTCGCGCCCGGTTAGCCGCTTCGCAGTTCAGCCAGGAGCTCGACGAGTTCCCTGGCCTTGTCGACGGCCTCGACCGCATTTTCGCCGTATGCGTCGGCACCCATCTCATCGGCGAAATCCTGCGTTACAGGTGCCCCGCCAACCATCATGCGCACCTCATCCCGCAGCCCCATGTCTTCGAAGGTAGCGATAGTTCGGCCCATGTTCGGCATCGTCGTGGTGAGTAACGCCGACATCCCCACCACCTGCGCACCGTGCTCCTCTACCGCGTCAATGAAATCCTCCGGCGACGAATCGACGCCGATGTCGTGTACGACGAAACCGGCGCCACGCAGCATCATGATGCACAGGTTCTTGCCGATGTCGTGCAGGTCGCCCTTCACGGTCCCCATGACCACGACGCCCGCCGGCTCCGCACCTGAAGCCGAAAGAATCGGCTCTATATGGGCCATCCCGGCCTTCATCGCTCGCGCCGCGACCAGCACCTCAGGCACGAATATGAGGTTGTCACGAAATTTCACACCAACGATAGCCATACCGTTCAACAGGCCGTCGTCCAGGATCTGGTTCGCCGTATAACCGTCGTCCAGCGCCTCCCTGGTGAGCCGGTCGACATCCGTGTTGTTGCCGACGATCAACTGGTAGGCAAGCTCCTGCATGATCGGATCGGTACCGTCGATCGCCTCGCCGATGTGCTTTTGCTCACCGGGCTTGGTCACAAACTCGAACTCTCGCGCCAGGCCTTCGTGCGTGATCGCCATTAGTTATCCCGAAATGTGTGGTTGTGGGTTCGGTGCCGGAGCCAGGGAAAGCACGTGGGACCGCTGGTTTCGAGCCAGTTCCGACCATTCATTGTCGCATCGTATCGACGGAAAATGAATGGTCATTCAAAACGAGAGCGGACCCGCCGCTAGTCCTGACCCCGCTCAGCCACCCAGTCCTCGATCGCGACCGGGATCTCGATCAGGTTTTCCAGCTTGGTCTTCAGCGGAATCGCACACTCGGGGCCGATGAGCTGCACCCCGGCATCAAGGGCCGCAAAGACTTCGGCTCTTACTTCCTCGGGTCCGCGGGCGTAAAGCGTCGTCGGGTTGTTGATATTTCCGACAAGGCGGATCTTGCCATCGACAGCCGCCATCGCCTCGACAGGATCGTTCTTCGAATCGAAATGGAACGCCGCCATGCCCGTTTCGGCGATATAAGGCATGCGGTCGATGGTCGCACCGCAGATATGCAGCATGAGAGGCACGGGTAGTGCCTCTTCAAGCTCCTGGTGCAGTTCGAGCAGGAACCGCCTGTAATACTCACCACTCACGAGGTCGCCCGTTGCGTGATCCGGCAGGGTGAGCACGTCTGCTCCGGCGTCTATCTGCGCCTGCCCGAAGAGGATCGTCACCTCTTTCAGGGCGTGGAGCGCCTTCATCGTCTCGTCCGGATCGTCGACCGTACCGAGCAGGAACGGCTCAACGCCGAAGACATGGTAGGCCAGGGTCCACGGGCCCATCGTCTTACCGACGATCGCCACCTCGTCGCCATACTCCTGCTTCAAGATGCGTATCGAGTCGGTGATCGCCTTCGTGTCCTGGTGCTCCAGGAATCCGGGCGGGATGTTGACGTCGGAAGAACTATTCCAGATCGGTTTCGTCATCCGGACAGTCGGCCAGTTGTCCTTCTGCTCCCACTGCATGTCGCACCCGAGGGCGGAAGACTCCTGGATTATCGAAAAATAAGGTGCGATCGTGTCGAACCCGAGTTCGGTATATGCAGTTGCCGCCAGCCGGGCATTCAGTTCCGCGTCGCGGTTGGCGTCTGGAAATGGTGCGTCGACATAGTCCATCAGCTCGACGGTTGCTACGTTGGTGGGGGTGCAGACAGGCGGGCGGTCGACCGGCTCACCCGCGAGTGCGGCCATTACTCGGTCTTTGGGCTTCATCTTGTCGACTGCTGTTGGCATGTTCTCTGTACCGCGGATATGTTCTTGATCGTGGTCAGGTCTGTGAGAACCCGAGCGTCTGCGTCGTCATCTGGCCCGCAAGCTCGCTCTGCGCAAGCTGCGATTCCACTGCGCTGACGTTGCGGGCCAGTGGAAGGATCAACCGGACAAAGTTGTCGTACCGACTGCCGTCCGGGAACGCGAACTTGTTCCTGTCGACACGCTCGCAGTCGGAGTACCTGACAAACCCGCCAACAGTCGCCCGCACCCTCATCTCTGCGCGGTCCGATTCACCCTCGGCGCGCACCGTGTATACGTACCGGCCTCCCTCCTCAGCGCCTTCCACCACGAAAGTCAACCTGGTCTTGGTGTCCGGCGCAGTGATCCTGCCTGATGGCGCTTCGAGCGTTGGGGCTTTTTCAACCGCTGACACGAACATGAACCTGAGCGCCCGCTCGAGGGACAGGTCCCCCGTCAGGCTCAACTGGTTCGCGGTCCCGTCGACCGCGACCACATCGCCTATCAGGGTGCACCGGTCGCGTATCCGCCTGATTCGGTCGGCGATTCCGTCACGGGTGCTGAACGACCAGATGGTCATGACGCCACCCTTGATGAACAGGCCGACACTCACATCGTGGAAATGCGGATCGATCGCGACTAGCTCAATGCAGTGACCAAGCCTTGCAACTTGGTCTGCGATCCTGGGTTGTTCTGCCTGCAGTGGCACCGGTCATCTCTCCAAGCGCAAATTACGCAGGTGCTGGTTCACCCTGGACGGATTTAATCAGGGCGCGGATATGGTCGGCGGTCGTCCCGCAGCACCCGCCAAGAATATTGATCGGGAGTTCTGCCAGTTGGCGGTAGTACGGGGCCATGAACTCCGGCGTTTCCGGGTAGCAGACCTGTCCCTGGCGAATCTCAGGGATGCCGGCGTTCGACTGCACCACGAGATACCCGTCGGTTGCCGCCCGCATCTGCGTAGCGATCTCGACCATCCTCTCGATACCGCTCCCGCAATTGGTACCAACAACATCGGCGCCGGCATCCTGCAGGCCGATTACCGCCTGTTCCGGGGTCACGCCCATCATCGTGAAATATCCGCGCGGGCCTTTGTCGAACGTCATCGTCGACATGACAACCATTTTGCTGTTCTCTTTAGCCGCCCGAACGGCGATCGCAGCCTCTTCCAGCGCCAGCTGGGTCTCAATCATCACGGCATCGGCGCCACCTGCCTCAAACGCCTGTGACATTTCGGCAAACATTTCGTACAACTCGTCCTCGGTAACGTTCCCGAGCGGCTCGATGAATTCACCAGTCGGGCCGATCGACCCTGCAACGAATTTGCCGGGAGGTGCGACAGAACGCGCATGTTCAGCGGCGAGCCGGTTTATCTCGAAAAGCCGGTCTCCAGCACCGTACTTGCCAAGCATGAACTTGTTGCCACCAAAGGTGTTCGTCAGAACGATGTCGGAG
>JASLNQ010000290.1 GCA_030745955.1 Dehalococcoidia bacterium
TAGCTGAAGGCATCCCGGCCCCCGAGCGGTTCGCCGTCACCCACTACTTCAACCCGCCATACCTGGTTCCCCTCGTCGAGCTGGTCCCCGGCCCGGCCACTGAATCCGGTGTGATCGACTCGCTGGAAGACCTCTACCGCTCGACCGGCAAGAACCCGGTCCGCGTTCAGCGAGAGATCGCGGGGTTCATCGCCAACCGTCTCCAGAACGCACTCGGCCGTGAGGCGCTCGCCCTGGTCGAAGCCGGCATAGCTTCACCCGAAGACATCGACACTGTAGTGAGGTACACACTCGGTCGTCGTCTTGCGGTCGGCGGCCCGTTCGAGATCTGGGAGCAGATCGGGTGGGACCTTGTCCAGACCATCGCCGGCGTGCTCTACAAAGAAATTTCCAACGACGTCGAACCCTCGAAACTGCTCAGGGCGAAGGTCGCAGCTGGCGCACTGGGTGTGAAGACGGGCCGGGGGTTCTACGACTGGACCGAAGAATCAGCTGAGGAAACAAGACAGCGAGTCGGGCAGGCGTTGATCGCACTCGCCAGGCGGGACGGTCCCCAATGAAATCACCCGCCGACATCAAGAAAATCGCAGTCATCGGTGCCGGTCTGATGGGCCATGGAATCGCACTCGAATTCGCAGCTTATGGACGTTCGGTCTCGCTCCACGACGTATCGGAAGAGCTGCTGGGTGCAGCCATGGAGCGGGCGCGTGCGGGGCTGGCCGTGCTGGCCCGGGCGGGTCGAATTACCGATGACGAGGTTGCCACTGCGCTGGCGCGTATCACTGCGAGCGGAGAACTCGGCGAGGCGGTCGCAAACGCCGACCTTGTGATCGAAGCCGTTACCGAGCGACTTGAACTCAAAAAGGCGATCTTCGAGCAAATCGATACACACGCTCCCGCGCACGCCATTCTCGTGTCGAACACCTCGACTTTTCTGCCCGGTGCGCTTGCCTCGGCAACGAAGCGGCCCCGGCAGGTTGCGGTGGTCCACTACTATAACCCGCCCCACCTGCTGCCCGGTGTCGAGGTTGTGAAAGGGCGGGAAACGGCTGAATCGACGATCAACCTACTCATGGCGCTCTATCAGTCCATCGGGAAGAAACCGGCTCTCGTCCGTAAGGAAATACAGGGGTTCATTGGCAACCGCCTGCAGGTGGCGCTGCTCCGTGAAGCGATGTCACTTGTCGAGAACGGATACGCCACGCCGGAGCAGATCGACGAGATCGTGCGGACCAGCTTCGGTCGCCGGCTATCGGTTGCGGGGCCGTTTGAATTGCGAGAACTGGTCGGCCTCGACCTGGGGCTGGCGGTCAGCGAGCAAATCGTCCCCACCCTTGCGAACGACCGCGTGTTGCCGCCGGTGCTGCTCGACAAGATCGAGTCGGGCGACCTCGGCGTGAAGACCGGTAAAGGGTTTTACGACTGGACCCCCGAGTCGATCGAGAAGTGGCGGGCCAACATGGCCGACGCGCTTCTCGATATGGCCAGTCGCGACCGCTAGCGCGCAGCTAGTCCGCGCGGTACGCTCCGGAGATACGTTTTTTTGAACTGGAGAGAATCTTGCCTGACGCCGCGCCTAATCCCGTGTCCAATCCCCATCGCCTGCCGACGACCGTGGTGCCCTCGCACTACAGGATCACACTGGAACCAGATCTCGCAGAAGCAACGTTTTCCGGCACCGTCGAGATCGAAGTCGAGATCGGGCAGGCGACCGGCCAGGTTCAGCTCAACTCCGCCGACCTGCAGATCGCAGCGGCGTGGGTCACCGACGCTGTCGGTGTGAAGACCGACGCAACGGGTATCGAACACGATGAGGACATGGAGAGGGCGACCCTGGGTTTCGACTCGGAGTTACCGGCGGGTCCTTATACGATCGGTGCCGATTTCACCGGCATCCTGAACGACCAGCTCCACGGGTTCTACCGCTCAACCTTCACCGATGACGATGGCGTCGAGCACACGATCGCCACCACGCAGTTCGAAAGCACCCACGCCCGCCGTGCGTTCCCGTGCTTCGATGAGCCGGCGTTCAAGGCGTCGTTCGGCGTGACGCTGATCGTGCCCGAGGGCGAGTTCGCGGTCTCAAACGGCCCGACCATCTCTGAATCCGAACTCGGTGACGGCCGGAAAAAGATCCTGTTTGAAGACACCATGGTCATGTCGACCTACCTCGTGGCGTTCATTGTGGGTCCGTTCGAAGCCACCGACCCGGTTGATGTCGGCGGAGTGCCACTCCGCATCATCCACCCGATCGGCAAGGGCCACCTGACCGACTACGGCCTCGAGTCTGGTGCGTTCGCACTTAAATTCTTCTCCGACTACTACGGCATTCCCTATCCCGGCCAGAAACTCGACATGGTCGCAGTGCCCGACTTCGCGTTCGGCGCGATGGAAAACCTCGGCTGCATCACGTACCGGGAGGTGCTGCTGCTCGTCGACAAGTCGCGGTCGACAGAACCGGAGCTGCTGCGGGTTGCCGACGTGATCGCCCACGAAATCGCCCACATGTGGTTTGGCGACCTTGTAACGATGGAGTGGTGGAACGGAATCTGGCTCAACGAGGCGTTCGCCACGTTCATGGCCACGATGTCATCAGACAATTTCAACCCCGAGTGGGGCAGGTGGAACCAGTTCGGCCTCGAACGCTCGATGGCTTTCGATGTCGACTCGCTCGCCAACACCCGGCCAATCGAAATCGAGGTCAATTCACCCACCGACGCCGAGGGCATGTTCGACCTGCTCACCTACGAGAAGGGCGGATCGGTGCTCCGGATGCTCGAGCAGTACCTGGGCGAAGATGACTTCCGTGACGGGATCAGCTACTACCTGAACAAGCACAAGTACGCGAACACCGAGACCAACGACCTGTGGGATGCGATCGAGCACGTCACGCAGCAGCCGGCGCGCCGGATCATGGACTCGTGGATATTCCAGAAGGGCTACCCGCTCGTGAGCGCCTCGATCTCCGACGATGGATCGACAATCACGCTTGAGCAGGACCGCTTCCTCTACACCGATGCCGACACTCCCGACACAACTATCTGGTCGGTGCCGGTTGTGCTGAAGGTCGGTTCCGGTACAGGATCGAAGGTAGAAGAAGTCCGGTATCTGCTCGAAGAGAAATCGGCAGAAGTCAAGCTCGAATCACCCGCCGACTGGGCGGTGGTGAACGCCGGTGGCTGCGGGTTCTTCCGGACCCGGTACTCGAGCGCATTGCTCCAGGCGCTCTCGGGCAGCATGTTCGAAAATCTGACCCCCATCGAGCGGTACGGTCTTGTTGACGACACGTGGTCTTCCGTACTTGCCGGCCGCACCTCGGCCAACGACCTGCTCGATTTCGTGAGCAGCTTCAGGGCAGAGACCGACCTCGATGTCTGGACTGCGCTTGCGGGCTGCCTCGCCGGACTCGACAGGCTCGTCGATGGCGAGGCACGTGAACTGTACCGGACAGTGGTGCGCGATCTTGTGCAGCCCGCACTGGACCGGCTCG
>JASLNQ010000291.1 GCA_030745955.1 Dehalococcoidia bacterium
GCCAACTATCCCCATTCGCATCGCGTTACCTACACGCTCCGTTCACGAAACGGCGCCATCAATCAGTAAACTTCACCTGGCAACTCGTCACCACGATAGCGCGGGCGCCTGTATCCGGTGGTTGAACCAGCACATATCGGACCGTACACGGTCCTCGAACTCCTGGGTTCGGGAGGACAGGCCGATGTTTACCTCTGCCGGAAGACCGACGCCGAACCGCAGGGAGAAGCCGACCGCGTAGCCGTAAAGCTCCTCCGGTCCGCCACCGAAAACCAGGCAAAGCGCTTCCTCAGAGAAGTGCGGCTCCAGCAACTCATCGTCCATGAAAACGTCGTCCGGATCACCGACCGCGGGACTCACGACGGCTTCGAGTACGCCGTCATGGAGTACCTGCCCGAAGAGCTTCTCGGCCAGATCAACGAAGATGAGCCGCTGCTCCCCGGTTTCGTCGCCGACACCATATTCCAGGTAGCCTCCGGCCTTGGCGCAGCCCACGATCGGGAGATTGTCCACCGCGACATCAAGCCGCACAACATCATGTTGACTGCGGGCGGAGTTCCCAAGCTCACCGATTTCGGTATCGCACGCGCCGCCGACCTGTCGACCATGACCAGGATCGGCACGGTGATGGGGACCCCCCACTACATGTCGCCCGAGCAAACCCAGGGTGTGCGGGCCACCGCAAGCTCCGACGTGTACTCGCTCGGTTGCGTCATGTACCAGATGATCACGGGCCACGTTCCCTTCACGGGCGATACGTCCGAAGCCGTGATGGAGCAGCACCGAAACACGAAACCGGCTTCGGTCCACGAGTACAGTCCTGGCGTGCCACGGCAACTACGCCGGGTGATCGAAAAGTGCCTTGAAAAAGAACCCGATCGCCGGTACACGAATGCCACTGAGCTTGCCGATGCGATTCGCCAGGCAATGCCCGAGGCGATCAGCGAGCGGACCGAGGAAAGAGATGAACAGGCGCGGACGTGGGTCGACGAGGTTATCGAGACGGCCGACACCGCGACCGATGACGAACTCGACGCCACACCGGGTATCAGCCGCATCGAGGCCGAGTTTGTCGCTATCGAACGTGCCCGGCGGGACCTTTCCCCCTATCTACCGGAATACAGGCGAAGAGGGCTGGAATGGGAGATCGTCGAAAGCTCAACGCCCGACGAGGTTGACCGATTCACGATCGAACTGGCCTTCCAGCCGAAAAAGTTCAGAGGCGTCCCCGGCCGCGAGAGATTCGCAATCGACCTGCACGGCCGGATCATCTCCCGAACAATTCAGCGGGAGCCGAACAAGTTTGAAGCCGAGCGGCAAGCGATCCAATTCGGCAGGCCAGTAATCGCCAGCCTGGTCTCGATCATCCTGCTGGTTGGACTCGGCGCGAGCTTCGCACTCGAACCTGTTCGGTGCGCAGCGTCCGACGCCCTTTCGCTGGGCTGGGCTTCATGCGCTTCGGAACCCGTCGCGCCGGGCGGGACAACCGGAGCTGACGGTGGGCCGGCAATCACGCCCGAGGCGGTCCAGTTCGAGCTTCCCACGACATCCGCCGACGGCGTCGTTGCCCTCGAGTACCCCGCAGAACTCCGTGAAGCACAGGGCATCAGCCGAATCTTCATCGAAGTACCCGGTGGAAGCGGTTCGCGTGGACTCGAAACGAATGTGGTCGATGAACCGACTATCCAGCCCTCAGCCGGAACGATCGTCGAAAAATACCTGGAAATCGACCTGACCGGAATCGCAAGCCCCGATTCCACCCGGACCACCATCGAGTTCGAGGTGAGTAACGCCTGGCTGGCCCGGAACCAGCTCGATACATCGCTGGTGAGGCTATTCCGGCTTCACGAGCAATGGGACGCCCTGCCGACCGAGCACATGGGCTCGGTGGGTGAAACCCAACTGTTCCGCGCCGCTACACCGGGCTTTTCGCTCTTCGCTATCGGCGGCCTGACAACGCCGCCAACGCCAACCCCCAAACCAATTGAAATTGTCCCAACCGCGACAACCGAACCGGCTCCCGGCCAAACGCCGGTTTCCGCGTCGCCGACACCCGTGCCGCCGGAGCCCACCCCAACTCCGGGTTTCCTGAGCGACGACGATGTCAATCCCGAACAAACACCAATCGCACCGTCAACCCCCACTCCCGTGCCAACTCCGCAACCGGCTGCGACCACCGTCCCAACTGCCACGGCAACTGCCATCCCGCCCACTCCGCCAGCCGCGCCGATCGTTACGTCCACACCAACGGCAGTACCACCAACTCCCTTGCCCACACCTGTGCCGACAGCGACGCCGACGCCAACGCCAACGCCAGTCCCGGCCACACCAACCAAGCTGCCGGTACCACCGACTCCCACGGCAACTCCGGTGTCAGAACTAATAGAAATAAAAATCTTCGCACCAAGTGAAATCGGTGCGGAGATACTGGTTCCAATTTCGTTCGCTGCGGTCGCAACTACAAGCAAAACAGGCGACATCTTGATGGGTGCCGTCGATTGGGGATTGGGAGAAGGGTTTCAAGGTGTAAACGTAAATCAGGACAGTGGTGATTTGTCCCTTTCTCATACTTACCCGACGGGTGGCAGTTACTCGGTCACGGTCAGGGTGAGGGGCGTATCCGGTGGGGAGGGTTTCACCTCGTTGGTGATACACGTAACAACCAAGAGCGGATCATTTGGAGGAGGGGTTGCTCCAACGCCAACGGCGATTGCGACGCCGTCCGTCCCGAGCATCCCTGGCGCCCCACCCTTCCTCATCGCAACTTGGATCGGCACAGGAATCAAGTTCACATGGCAGGCACCAGACGACGATGGTCGCAGTCCGATCACCGACTACAACATTTTCTCGGATCCCCCGGGGTATGGAATCGCCGTGGGCGGGAATCAGACAGAAATCTCTGTTACGGCACCAACGCCAGGCGAATTCCAATTCGTTGTTCACGCCAAGAACGCCGTCGGATTGGGCCCGGCATCACCGCCGTCAGGAGTGGTGTCAGTTGTTCAACCAGCACCAACGTCCCTATCCACGGGCACACCGACGCCCACCACCGCTCCAACGTCAACTGCTACACCGACACCGACTGTGACGGCCACCGAGGTACCAACACCAGTACCAACCGCTACATCGGTGCTAACACCGATACCGACAGCCACAGTGGTTTCGAATGTTACGACGTTCTACATCGGCTCATCATCCTCCGATGTTCTTGCAGCTCAAGGTACTCCATCCAAGGTGCAGGTTTATTCATACAACGACACAACGGTTTGGTCGTATGGCAATAGTTCAGTCACCTTCTCAAACTCGACCGATCGGGTTATCGAATACAGCGATTCCGCCAACAACCTGCAACTACCTGTCCGGATCCCTGACGGATCGACGTTCTCCATTGGGTTCTCCTCCTCCGATGTTCTTGCAGCTCAAGGTACTCCATCCAAGGTGCAGGTTTATTCATACAACGACACAACGGTTTGGTC
>JASLNQ010000292.1 GCA_030745955.1 Dehalococcoidia bacterium
ACCCCCAGGCTCGCAAACACTGTCCTCTCGAACCTGCGCAACGAAATGGCGCAGCGGCTCGAGCTCATCGACAACAACGACTTCGCGTTCGCGTGGGTCTACGACTACCCGCTGTTCGACTGGGACGATGACCTGAAGAAATGGGAACCGGCCCACCACGTGTTCTCCTCGCCCAAGCAGCAGGACATCCAGTACCTTGAGACCGACCCTGGAAGGGTGCTGGCCGACCTGTTCGACCTGGTCTGCAACGGTATCGAAATGGGTTCCGGGAGCATCCGCATCCACGACCGCGACCTCCAGACCCGTGTTTTCGGCGTCATCGGCTACACAGAAGCTGAAATCGGCGAACGGTTCGGCCACCTCCTCACCGCCTTCACCTATGGTGCACCACCGCACGGCGGCATGGGACTCGGCCTCGACCGCCTGATTACCGTACTGGCTGGAGAGCAGGCGATCCGGGAGGTCATTGCCTTCCCGAAAACCCAGTCGGCCGTCGACCCGCTGTTCGATGCGCCATCGCCCATCACCGACGAGCAACTCAAAGAGCTGCACATGCGCATTGTGATGCCGAAATCCTGACATCACGCAAGCGTGTACCGGCTCCCTGAAATCGACGGTCCGAAACTGCCACCCTGAGTTACAATCGAAATTGGCAGCAACTGGCGGGCGCCCCCGGGCGCCCGTTTATTACGCAGCGGCGTGTGCCCCCCCCGGCTGAAGTTTTTCGGAGTACCCTTTGAAAATTACTCGCGACGACGCGGAAGATCATCAGACCGTCCTCCACCTTGAAGTTGAAGATGATCGCGTTGAGCGTCACCTCCAGCGAGCGCACCAGAAAGTATCGGCCCGCGTCACCATTCCGGGCTTCCGGAAGGGCAAGGCACCCCGCCGGATCGTTGAACAGTTCGTCGGGCGCGACTACCTGCTCGACGAGGCAATGGAAACCCTTGTCCCCGAAGCCGTCGGAGTAGCGGTCGAAGAGTCCGGCATCGAAGGCGTCCACACTCCCCCGCTCGTGAATGTCGTTGAGCGCGAACCGGTCGTGAAAATCGACGCCACGGTCCCACTTCCATCCGTAGCCACACTGGGCGATTACAAGAAACTTAAGCTCGACGACGAACTTGAAGAAGTGACGGAAGAACAGATCGAAGAGCAGGTCGAGCAGGTGCGGGAATCGCAGGCCACATGGGAACCCGTAACCCGGGCATCCAGAATGGGCGACCAGTTGACCATCACGGCAAAAGGCCTGGTCGAAGGCCAGGAGTTCACCGACGTAGACGAAGGCGAATACCTGGCCGAAGCGGGGAGCATGAGCCCGGTGCCCGGTTTTGCCGAGCAGCTCGAGGGAATGAAGGAAGGCGACTCGAAGGAATTCGATATTTCGATCCCCGACGACTACCCCAACGAAGAGTTTGCCGGTAAGACGGCCAATTTCGCGGTCGATGTCTCAGCGGTCAAGGAAAAAGACCTGCCGAAACTCGACGACGCTCTGGCGGCTTCACTGGGTGAAAACTTCAAGACAGTTGCGGAGTTGCGAATCCGAATTGGCGAAAATCTCGAAGCGCAGGCGAAGGATACTCTGCGAAGATCATTGGAAGAGAAAATTATCGATGCACTCGTAGAGGACGCAGATTTCGAAATCTCGCCAATGGTCGTCGAGCACGAGGCCCAGCACGTCCTTGACGACCAGCAACAACAACTGGCCCAGTACAACATCGATTTCCAGCAATACCTGCAGGGGATCGGCAAATCAACCGAGGAAATTGTCGCTGAAGCAAAAGACTCAGCCGAATTGCGGCTAAAGCGTTCACTCGTCATCGACGGGCTGGTAGATGCCACCGAAGCGACTGTCTCCGACGAAGACATCGCCTCTGAAATAGAACTCATGCAGGCCCAGCCCCAGTACCAGGATGAAAACCTGGACACCGACGAGGCCCGCGCTGCGGTGCGGCGAATACTGAACCGCCGTTCCGCCATCGACCAACTTATCGAACTAACCCACAAGCCCGGTGCCGCCACCGGGACCGGAGCAAAGAAAACAGCAGCGGCCAGGAAACCGGCCGCCAGCGCGAAGGCGGAAGCTCAAAGCGCGGAGGCGAAAGCCAGCGACGAAGCAGCCGGGAGCGAC
Organism: Dehalococcoidia bacterium; assembly: GCA_030745955.1. Next base: position 2,129 of record JASLNQ010000292.1, read on the forward strand.
AACTAAGTTGACAGGAAAGGTAAAAAACTCCGGATTGACAATCCCCGGTCATGGCCCAGTTGGAGCCGGGACATATCCCAACCGTTCGAACCATCCAGAAAGCCCAGAAAGTCCAGCGGGCCCAGAACGCCTGAAAGGCAAGGAGAACTCTATGCAGCATCTTCCCGAAAGCATCGTCCCGATGGTGATCGAGACCGGCGCACGAGGTGAACGGGCCTACGATATCTACTCTCTGCTCCTCAAGGAGCGAATTGTTTTCCTCGGCACACCCATCAACGCCCAGGTCGCCAACCTCATCGTGGCGCAGCTTCTCTTCCTGGCCCGGGAAGATTCGGAAAAAGACATCAACCTCTACATCAACTCACCCGGTGGCGAGGTGTACTCGGGCATGGCCATCTACGACACGATGCAGTACGTGCCTTGCGACATCTCAACATTTTCGGTCGGCCTCTGCGCCAGCATGGGCACCGTCCTGCTCACGGCAGGCACCGCCGGCAAGCGGTACGCCATGCCGAACTCGACGATTCACATGCACCAGCCGCTCAGCGGGACCCAGGGCCAGGCGTCCGATATCGAAATCCACGCCCGGGAAACCCTCCGTATCCAGGACCGGTTGCGTCAAATCATCGCTGACCATACGGGTCAATCTTATGAGCGCATAGCACGTGATTCCGACCGCGATTTCTGGTTGAATGCAGAACAGGCAGCTGAATACGGACTGATCGACGAAGTTCTACAACCAGATTCCCTGCAATCTGAGTAGAGCTTTTTGGCTCTTCAAAAAAGCTGTACACTCGAAGCAAGACAGGCACCTGAAACATGACGACTGATCAAACAAACGGCGGCGATGGCGGATCCACCACTGGTGACACCTATTCCTGTTCGTTTTGCGGAAAGCCCCAGGAGAGCGTCCGCAGGCTGATCGCAGGTCCCTCGAAGATCTTCATATGCAACGAATGCGTTGGCAGGTGTCAGCAAATCATCGCCGATGATCAGCCCATTGTTAAGCCTCACACCAAGCCCACCACGCCCCGCGACATGTTCGAAATGCTCAACGGCTACGTCATCGGGCAGGAACGTGCAAAGCGCGTTATCTCGGTCGGCGTATACAACCACTACAAGCGGATCTGGTTCGGCACCGAAGACCCCGACGTAGAGCTCCAGAAGACCAACGTCATGCTCGTGGGCCCGACCGGGTGCGGCAAGACACACCTGGCCCAGACGCTGGCTCGAATTCTTGACGTTCCGTTCGCCATCACCGACGCAACCTCGCTCACCGAGGCCGGATACGTCGGTGAGGACGTCGA
>JASLNQ010000293.1 GCA_030745955.1 Dehalococcoidia bacterium
CGACAAAGTCTTCTCGGGCAAGCGGATATCGGGCGAGGAAGGCCTGTGGCTGATGACCGAGGCGGAGCTGCTTGACCTCGTTCCGCTCGCCGAATACTGGCGTCAGCGCCACAACCCCAACAGCAGTGTCACGTACGTCATCGACACCAACCTGAACTACACGAACCTCTGCGATGCGTATTGCGCCTTCTGTGCGTTTTACCGCACCGACCCCAACGACCCCTCTGCCTACACCTACACGGTCGAACAGATTATGGACAAGATCGAGCGTGCGCGTGAGAACGGTGTGCGTACCGTGTTGATGCAGGGCGGGCTCAATTCCGAGCTGAAGTTCGAGTATTACCGCGAGATGGTCTCCGAAACGAAAAGGCGGTTCCCGGATGTGGCGCCACACTACTGGTCGGCTCCTGAGATTGTTCGGATGGCCGAGGTTTCGGAGATGACCTACGAGCAGGTCTTTGAGGGATTGTGGGAGGCCGGACAGCGATCAATGCCGGGGGGCGGCTCTGAGATCCTCTCGAACGAGGTCAAGGCCATTGTTTCGAGGTTCAAGCCGAAAGACACCGTGAACCAGTGGACCGAGGTACACGAGGCCGCCCACAGAGTGGGTTTCAAAACCACCGCGACCATGATGTACGGGCACGTCGAAAAGGACCGCCATATCGTCGAATCGCTGGCGCATATCCGGGGCGTTCAGGACCTTGCCCTGGCGAACGGGAACGATGCCGGGTTCACGGCGTTCATCCCCTGGTCATACAAGAAGGACAATACCGCGCTGGCGAAACTCGTTGAGGAGGAGTCGGGGCCCAATCAGTACCTGCGGATCATTGCGGTGTCACGCATCATGCTCGACAACGTTCCCCATATCCAGGCGTCCTGGTTTTCCGAGGGGAAAAAGACCGGTCAAATCGCCCTTCGGTTCGGTGCGGACGATTTTGGCGGGACCCTATTCGACGAGAACGTGATGCTCGCGGCCGGGTTCTACAACCGTACGACGGAGGACGAAGTACGGGAGATGATTTCTGAAGCCGGATTTTCGCCAGTTCAACGGCTGACGAACTACGAAATCGTCGAAGGTTCAAATACTGAGCCTGCAACAACAAGCTAACTTCCAGTAACCGGGTCGAAGACAAATGACTATCAGCGACAACACCATTATTTTCGGTCACAGCCCCGACGCAGACGATGCGTTCATGTTCTACGCGATGGAAAAGAAGTTCGTGGGAATTCCGGGCTACGCGGTCGCCCACCACATGGAGGATATCGAGTCGCTCAACCGGCTCGCCGAGACCGGCAAGTTGCCCGTTACGGCTATTTCAGCAGCGCGGTACCCCGGTGTGGCCCAGCACTACAGGATCATGTCGTGCGGATCGTCGGTTGGCCGCAATTACGGGCCCATGGTTGTATCTCCGGGCCCGATGACCGAGGCGGAGCTGGAGGGCAAGCATGTTGCGGTGCCGGGAGAATTCACGACCTCGTGGCTGCTGTTCCAGATATTCGGGCCCGCCGATTGTGAACCTCTGTTCGTTGACTTTGATGATGTTGGGCCTGCCGTGAAAGACGGGCGTGCCGATGTCGGAATACTGCTCCACGAGGGGCAGATCCTGTACGAAAAGCTGGGTTTTCACGGGATCATGAGCCTTGGTGAAAAGTGGTTCGAGGCCACCGGCCTGCCGATCCCGCTGGGGGTCGACCTGGTTAGCCGGCACATCGGTAACGAGCTCGCCCAGCAGATAGCGAACGCTTCGCTGGCGAGTATCAACTATGCGAGGGCGCACGAGGACGAGGCGCTCGAATACGCGTTGGGTTTCGGGCGGGGGATCGATCCCGAGGACGGAAAGAAGTTCGTCCGGATGTACGTCAACGACGACACAGTAGACATGGGGCAGGAGGGCAGGGCCGCCCTCGAAAAGCTCTTTTCAATGGCGGTTGAGCGCGGCGCGCTGGCGGAATTACCAGAACTTGACATCGTCCAGGCCGTCTGACGTCGTCTTGCCGGTCTGCTGGTAGCCAGGAAGCAGACTTACTGGCGCCACCGTGCCGGTTTAGCCAACGTACTTGAACTGGTTCTTGCCAACCCGTTCGAACTGGGGCATTGAACGCAGCACTGCTCCGACCATCGTCCCGGGGCGGGCCATGTCAAACTCGATGCCGTTTTTCCGCAACCCGTCGAGTATGTTCTCGGCTGTGAGGCGTGTTTTGCGCGATCTGCCCATTTTGAGAGCAGCCTTTTGAACTGACTCGCGCCTGGCTGCGGCGTCTTCACGGTTTGCGGTGTTACTGGCAGCGCCCTGGCGGAGTGCGAACATCAGGCGGTCACTGCCGGTGACGATTCTCAGCTTCACGTTGGCAATTCGGGCCGCATATGCGATTCTCGACCGAACTGCGGGGATGGTTTCCCCACGTTCGGGTACCACAGCCTTTGCCTGTCCCGGACGGAGTGCCGAAATCGAATCGAGCAGCATTTGCGTTTCAGGTGAGCGCGCTCTGCCTGCCCGTCTCGTGCTCAGAATGTCGTTCAGGTTTGCGTCGACGATCTTGATAGCCATTGAATCACCTCTACGAAAGGATATTCTCAAGATCGGTCAATGTGAATGGCTTCGGCATAAACGCGTCGGCCCCAAGCGCCAATAAGCCGTCGAGTTCGGTCGATTGAACGTGAGCGCTCATCACGATTACCCGGTTCGGTCGTTGGATTGAACCGTCGCGGAGCGCCCTCAAAACCTCGTAACCGTCGACTTTTGGCATCATCAGGTCGAGGAGGAGCGTCTCGAATATGCGATGCCCGAGCGCCTCCAGGGCCAGTTCCCCGTTGGAAGCCGTTTCAACTTCGGTGATGCCCAGTTCCTCGAGCATGGCGACGACGGCGTCGCGGGTAGCTGCGTCGTCTTCAGCTATGAGCAGCAATGTTGTTCCTGGTTACGCGTCGGCGCGATGTCTTCAACTTGTTGGGGGGTTGGGCGTTCGTCAAACTAATTCTTATTCTCAGTTGGGTTTCCTGTTGCTTTATGGGGTTTTCAACCCATTTTTGTTGTGCGCATACCTTAGTATCCGACCACACATTCCCTGTCATTCAAATAGTGCATTCTTCAGCTGATCGAGCTTGAATGGCTTTGCCAGAATCCGGTCGATCCCGAAATCGTCGTAGTGCTGATCGGACACCGGGTTGGCGTGACCGGTCATGAGCACGACCCGTGACGGCCGGTTGATCCCCGGATCGTTACGGATGGCCGCCAGGACCTCAAACCCACTTGCTGAGGGCAGCACGAGGTCGACAAGGACAAGATCGGGGGAGAGCTCCCTCAGCCCTTCGATCCCCGCGATACCGTCTGCGGCGAAATGTACATCGTAGTCGCCCAGGAAGTCGAGTCCTGCATCAACGGCGTACCTGACCGACTCTTCATCGT
>JASLNQ010000294.1 GCA_030745955.1 Dehalococcoidia bacterium
CGGTCTTGCCGAGGCCGAGGGCCTTCTGGACCTGTCCGAGCCGCATCCCGGCGAATTCGGGCGGCAGGGTGTTGGCCAGGTAGTGTGCGGTGTACCAGATCTCCAGCCGCGGCATCCATGGCATCCGGTCTGGATGGGTGCCGTTAAGAGCGGCCAGCTGGCGTTCTCGTTCAGTCATTGTCATGTTGGTTGTCCCGTCTGGTCGCTGCCCCGTTGTCCGAACACCACCATGTTCAGCCCGATGCAAACCGGGTCAGTACCCTACAATCGTGTTTGTACAAGGGGAAGACAGGATAGACCATGCAGGACAATCCTTCACGTTTATTACACGGAATAAACCGGGTCCACGACCTAGAGGTGGCGCTCGATCCCGAGGAGATCTGGCGTTGCCTGGGCCCGGCCGGTACGGCCCGCGACAGTCTTGACTCCGACGTGCTGCAGGCGACGGATTTCGCCGCGGGGGCCAGCCGGCCACGCGGGATTTCGAGGGTGCTGAATGTTGAATCGACTTCGCGCGGCGCGGTCCGTTTCGAGTCGGGACTCGTGGCGAAGGGCAAGCGGCTGCCGCACCTGTTCGAGGGTGCGGAGGGTGCGGTATTCCTTATTACGACCGCGGGGCCGGGGGTCGAGACCGAGGTTTCACGGCTGATGGCCCGCGGCGACGATATCGAGGGTGTGGTCCTCGATGCCGGTGGGTCGGCCGTTTCGATGAATGCGACCGAGCAGGTGCAGGCGCTGCTGATGTGGGAGGTTGAGCAGGCGGGCTACAAGGTGGGACCGCCGATCACTCCGGGCACCGAGGTGTGGGAGCTCGAGGGGCAGACGACGATGTTCGAGGCGCTGGCCAGCGATGAGGTCGATGTGACACTGCTCGATTCGATGGTGATGTACCCGCAGAAGTCGGAGTCGAAGATGATTCCGTTCGGGCGTGAACTGAGGCTGGTCAACGACCCGAACGAGGCGCCGTGCCGTACGTGCCGTGCTGCCCGCTGCCCGATGCGGATTGAGGAGTATGTGGGGGTGCTCGGGGGGTAGTTGCCGGGGGTGTCTGGGGTGGCTGACGGATTGTTGTTGGCCTGCGGGTTGCTGACGTGCGAGGTGGGTGCCCTTCTTTATCCGGCTGGACACACACTGGTTGTTTTGTCGCGGTAGGTCGTCTGGCATCGGGGTGTAGCCCGCGTTACCCTTTCCTCCGGTCTCTCCTCCTGCGAAGGAATCCCATATGCCTGCCTTTAAACACTTTTCCCGGCCCCGGTTCCGGTGGAAGGCCCTGGTTGCGGCCCTGCCTATCGTCGTTCTGTTTTCGATTGGGTGCGGTTCAGGGGGAGATGGAGATGGCGGGTCGGAAATCGGAAAGATCACCGCGTCCGAGGTTATCTACACGATCGACGACTTTACTGATTTCGGCTTCAAGACGCAGAAGGACTACGACGTCACCGACCTTCCGGGCGGGGTGGCGGCGTGGGTCGGTTTCTGGGGGCCGGACGCATCGAACCGCAAGGACTACGAACTGCGGTTTTACGCTTCGCACGGGGATGCCGTCGAGTATGGTCCCGCGCTTGCGGAAGAGGTTACCGGCGAGAACGCGTTGTCGTTCAGGAAGAACCCGACCTGGGAGGAGGGTGCGAAGGACCGCTGGCAGAACGCTTTTACGGGCGATCTGCAGGCCAGTTCGGTGAGTGGGCCTTCTCCGAAGTACGGCGACTACATCATCTTCGGGAACGTGTTGATGCTGTGCGAGGGTGCCGATTCCGGGCAGGGACTTGAGCGCTGTCGGGCCCTGGTGGGTGAGTTGACTGCCGAGGTGGAGTGAGCGGGGCGTTGTGGCGGTGAGTTGGCCTGGCTGGCCGGCAATAAGAAAACCCCGATTTGCATCGGGGCTTCCCGGTGCCGGGGGGAGCCGGCCAGAAGATTCCGATCGTCCCTAGTCGGTAAACCAGATATCCGGCATACCCTGGACGCCGGCTTCCTGCATCGCGCTCTTCAGTTCGTCGGATGCGACGAATTCACCAGCCCGTTCGACGCTCTCGATTTCGAAAACGGCCGTTATCTCGTTCGGGTTCTCTATCCCGCGGTGGACGCCGAGTTGCTTAAGCCCGTATTCCTGGCGGGTCGACTCGTGTGCGTCGTACGCCACCCGCCATTTGTCATAATCGGCGACCGCGTGCCGTATAAATTGGTGTGCCATGTGCCTTTTTCCAATATTTCTATGCTATTTAACTACAGTGCCGTGATTTTACTTGCGATTCACGAAATGCGCCAGTTGAACGCCGGAACACCAATGTCGCTCCTCCACCGCCCATTCCCGGCGCAATATACACCACCAATCTTGCCCAAATCGGCCCGGCACCGTCCGCCGCCACCGCGGCTTCGCTTATCATGCGCGGCAACGCCTGGAGCACGCGGTATACGCAGAAGGGACTGCCACAGAATGACCACGGGACTCTCGACACAGCGCCTGCAGCGGATCGACCGGTTTCTGACCGAGAATTACATCGATACCGGGAGGTTGCCGGGCGCCCTGACGCTGGTGGCCCGCCGTGGTGAGATCGCACATTTTTCGGCGCTCGGGCTGATGGACTCCGAGCGGGGCAAACCCACGACGGAGGACACGATCTACCGCATCTACTCGATGACCAAGGCGATAACGACCGTGGCCTTGATGATGTTGTACGAAGAGGGGCGATTTCAGCTCAATGACCCGATTCACAAGTTTGTACCCGAGTGGAAGGATGCCGAGGTCTGGGTGAGTGGCGACCATCCGAACTTCAAGACCCGGCCGGCCGGCCGCGATATCACGTTCCGGGACCTCCTTTCGCACCAGTCGGGCCTCAGCTACGGCTTCACGGCCGATAGTCCGGTTGAGCGGCTCTACCAGACGATGGTCCAGCCCACGGGTTTCGATAAACCGCTTGCCGACTGGTCGACTACCCTGGCCGGTGTACCGCTCCTATTCACACCTGGATCGGCCTGGAACTATTCGGTCGCAACCGATATGTGCGGGTACCTGGTCGAGGTGATATCGGGTAAGAAGTTCGACGCATTTCTGCTGGAGCGGATCTTGAACCCGCTGGGCATGGTCGACACCGCCTTTTACGTTCCCGATGACAGGGTTGACCGGTTCGCCGCCTGCTACGCCCCCGGTGGAGGTGGCGATGGTGGAGATGGGCGGAGGTTCGTTCTCAGGGACGATCCGGAAACGAGCCGGTATCGAAAGCCCCCGGTACTCCTTTCAGGTGGTGGCGGGATGGTTTCGACGGCATCGGACTATTACGTTTTCTGCCAGATGCTGCTCGACGGCGGGACGGCGAACGGTCACCGGTTCCTGGGCCGCAAGACGATCGAGCTGATGGCGACGAACCACCTGCCGGGTGGGGTGTCGCTGGCCGAGCACGCG
>JASLNQ010000295.1 GCA_030745955.1 Dehalococcoidia bacterium
CTCGTCTCGGCCGCACTCGTCCTGGCCGGCATGCTCCCCGTGCTGGTCTCGCTGACAGAGTGGTGGGGATTCACCGAAAACCTCCTGGCCAGCCGGTTCTTCTGGCTGGACTTCTCGCTGGCCGCGATAGCCGGGACCCTGGTTGTCTACCCGTTCAACGTGTGGATGGCCCGTCGGGATTCCGTGCCCTCACACACCCGGGCGACAGTCGGGAGTGAGTCCGCGGAATTACCCCCGGTTCCGATATCAATCCCAATCCTCGATCACCTGCCTGAAACGAAGTAACAGGAATCATGATTGAATTCACCTCAAAATATAGAGTGGCGATACCCGGTCGCACAAAAATACTGACCCTCCTGCTGGCGCTTTCCGCCCTGGCACTTGTCGGCTGTATTTCAATCTCCCTGGACGGTGATTCGTCTGGCGAGCCTGATGAAACCCAGCTCAACACGTTCCTGGTGGATGACAATCCGACCATCGAAATCAGTGGCTTCAACGGCAGCATCGAAGTGGTCACCGGGAACGACGGGGGCGTGGATGTCGAGGCGGGTCTCACCAGGCCCGACAGGATCTCCTACAGCGCTTCGGCAAGCGGAAATACCGTCACCATTACAGCCGAGCAGACCGGGAGCGGAGTAACCGTCGGACGCGGTTCGGGAGTGAACATTCGAGTAGTCGCCCCGCGCGATTCAGCCATCAGCGCCCGCACGAGCAACGGTGCCATAAAAGTGGAAGGCAACTCCCGAGCTGAGGACATCGAACGGCTCGATCACCATTCGATAACAGACAACACCCACCGGACTCCCACCCGCTAGAATTGCCCCCGGCTAACGGCGCGCGCCACCGACGGTGGCCAGCACCCGCGCAAATTCAGTCGACCCACCAACCAAATATCAACAACGGGACCGAAAAATATGCTCAAGGCCGGAGCCGGACGATCCGATATCACCCCACCTGTAGGAATAGCCCACGGCGGCTGGGGAGCCGCAACCCACCAGCGCGCAGAGGGTGTGGACATGCCCTTCTACTCGACCGCGCTCTATGTCACCGACGGCGATCTCGAGCTGGCTATCGTCGACCTCGACACCGGCATCGTTGTGAACCGGGACGCCGACGCGATCCGGGCTGAGGTCGAAGCCGTGGCCGGCATCAAGCCCGAAAACCTGCGCCTGTCCGCCACCCACACCCACTCCGGCCCCGTGAACCGGGGATCGTGGCTCGACGAAGGCATGGACATGGTCGGGCCCTACTGGGACTCGCTCCCCTCGCGAATTACCGAGTCGATCAACACGGCCCGCTGGAACGCGAAACCGGCCCACGTCGGCGTCGGCAGCGGAACGAGCTCTATCAACGTTAACCGCCGGCCCGCCCTCCCCGACGGCACACTCTTCACCGGCCGCAACTGGGAGGGATTCGTCGACCGCGAAGTCGGCGTCGTGGCGATCAACGACACCGCGGGAACCCCGATCGCAACCCTCCTCAACTACGCCTGCCACCCCACCATCCTCGGCCCGGCCAACAAGCTGCTCTCGCCCGACTATCCCGGCACCGCCCGCCAGGTGGTCGAACAGCACGCCGGCGGACTTTGCCTGTTCCTCCAGGGAGCAGCCGGAAACTGCGGCCCAACCCACGGCTTCATCGGCGAAACTGCCGTCGCCAGATGGTTGGGGACCCGGCTCGGACTCGAAGCGGCACGGGTACGGCTTGAGATAGACCCCGTCCCGCGAAAAGAACGGCTGGTCGAAGTCGTGCCGTCGGGTGCCGACCTCGGCATGTACGAAGACGACCCCACCGGCGAGCCCGACGACACCCTGCGGATCGTCAACACCGCTGTCGAACTGCCTGTCGGCGAATTCCCGAGTATCGAAGAGGCGCAGGCCGGGTTCGACGAAGCCGTCAATACACTGAACGCCACCCGCAAGGGCGGAACCGAAGCCGAGATCAAGGAAGCCGTCAAAAACGCCAAGCGTGCCGGGTTCGTGCTTGGCAACGCGACCCGCACCGCCGATGGCCCCATGTCGATGCCCATCCAGGCCATGCGCATCGGCCCGGCCGCACTCGTGGCGATCCCCGTCGAGGCCTTCGCCGAAATCGGGACCGCAGTGAAAGGGTCGTCACCTGCCAGCCAGACGCTGTTCAGCGGGTACTCGAACGGTTACCTGGGTTACATGCCGATGGCCGACGCCTACGAACAGGGCGGTTACGAGGTAGTCACCACCCCGATGGCCGCCGGGGCCGCCGAGGAAACGATCACCGCCTGTTCCGACGCCGTCCAGGCCCTCTGGCGGTAATCCCCGGGTCAACTACGGCCCAGAACGCCGGCATGTGGTGTAGAGCAAGCGGTGGGATCACCCCGGCACGGCAAGCGGAATGATCACCCACCGGCTGCCGACCTGCGCCGAACCTGCGCACGCCTTAAATGAAGACCGCCCCGGGAGGTTGCGGGGCGGTCTTGCGGCTGTTCGGGACCTTGCTAAGCGGACCCCGTGCAACCCGTTCGTGTTCCTGGTATGAACCGGAATAATTCTCTAGCCGTCGCCGTCGCCGTCTCCTCGTGGGCAGTCCTGCCGGTGGAATCCAGATAGACCGCACCCGTTGCCCTTGTGGCAACAGCGTTGACTGCGAGCACCGCGCCGGTCCGGTTACCAGGTCGCTCACTACACCTGACAGACGTTCGAGCAGGCCGTATTGACCACTCCTTCGCTTTCATCACAGTCTGCGTCACAAGCTGTGACTGTCAAAACACCCAAAAACGAAGTGAATTCAGCCCGCTTTTCGGGTCGAATAAACACTTTCAACGTGATTGCCAACCCCGGCCACACCACAGCGGGAAACTCTCCTTCGTATGCAATATCATGCACACTAAATCTCGGAACCCGTGGAGACATCGTCCGTGACCCCTTCACCCGCTAGCGATCCGTTCGTTGGCCGCGCACGCGAATTAGCCGTGTTGACCGAAGCGCTTGAAACCGCAATCGGAGGTCACGGCGGTATCGTCACGGTGTCTGGAGAGGCCGGCATCGGAAAGACCCGCCTCGCAGAAAAGCTCTCCCAACAGGCCGAAGCCCGCGACGCAGAGACGCTCTGGGGACGTTGCCACGAAGAAGGTGGGGCGCCGTCCTACTGGCCCTGGGTCCGCGCCGTCCGGTCCCACGTTCTCGCAACCACCGAAGACCGGCTGCACAAAGAGCTTGGCACCAGCGCCGCACTCCTCGGAACGGTCCTGCCCGAAATCACGACGCGCTTCAAGGGCGCGAAATATCAGCCTGTGGCCGAGGAAAGCGCCGAGCAAACAAGGTTTCGACTTTTCGATGCATTCACGACCTTCCTCGGGAACGCCGCCAGCAACCGCCCGATCGTCCTGTTCCTTGACGACCT
>JASLNQ010000296.1 GCA_030745955.1 Dehalococcoidia bacterium
CGTTGTGCGGCTCAACACCTCGATCGACGTTCCGGCGCTTCCCAACAAGGTACGCGGCGACTATTGCTGCCACACCGGCGTTGATGTGCACGACCGTACCACCGGCGAAGTCGAGCGCACCCATGTCGCCGATCCAGCCACCACCCCACACCCAGTAAGCGATCGGTGCATACACAAGTGTGATCCATAGAACGAGGAAAACGAGGTATGTCTTGAACTTGAACCGCTCAGCAAATGCACCGGTGATGAGCGCGGGCGTGATGATGGCGAACATCATCTGGAAAATGGCGAACAACATCGGCGGTATGGCATCGTCCGAAGTGCTCGGGACATCCTTGAACCCGATGAAATCGAAGTTTCCAATAAAATCGCCACCGGCCCCGAATGCGAGGCTGTAACCCCACAAGACCCAGACCACACTGACAACGCCCATGGCGACGAAGCTGTACATGACCGTGCTGATAGCGTTCTTGCCACGGACGAGTCCGCCGTAGAAGAATGCCAGTCCCGGGGTCATGAACAACACCAGGGCAGACGCTACGAGCATCCACGCTACTGATCCTGTATCCACGATGAACCTCTCCCAAAATATGCCTGTTTCGTACAGTTCCAATCGAAAGTTATGATCCGGGTGTTTCAGAAATGTTGCGGCGGTGTGACACCCCGGTTACACATGCGAAAACGTGCGAATATGTAGGAATCTTCCGGCTGGAACGACTGGTCTGCCGGGAAAAAATCGGTAAAGATGTGCGCCAGATGATTATTGATTCCCATTGCCACTCCTGGGCCTACTGGCCCTACTTGCCCCCGGTTCCCGATCCCGAGAGCCATGGTGCGGTTGAGCAGTTGATCCACCAGATGGACACCAACGGTGTGGACCGTGCAACGATCGTCTGCGCACAGATTTTCCAGAATTTCGACAACAACGATTACATCGCAGCAGCGCTGAAGCGATACCCGGACCGGCTTGAGCAGTTTGCCGACGTCGATTCGATGTGGTCGGACACCTACCACACGCCGGGTGCCGCAGCGCGGCTTGAGAAGGCTGCCGAGAGGTGGCCCATGAAAGCTTTCACTCACTATGTTGCGGGCGAGGACGATGGCAGTTGGTTCAATTCGCCCGACGGCGTCGACTTTTTCAACACGGCAGCCCAGCTCGGATTGATCGCCAGCATCGCGATGGCCCCGCGCCACCAGGGTGAACTACGCAAGGTCGCCGAACGGCATCCTGATCTGAACATCCTCTGCCATCACATGTCCGGCCTGCGGGCGCACGGCGACGACGCACGGGTGAACGTCGACAACGTGATCGAATCGAGCAAGCTGCCGAATATCTACCTGAAGCTGTCGGGATTTCACTACCTGACCGACACTACGTGGAACTTCCCGTACGCAGACACGCGATGGGTTTACGAGGAGTGCTACGAAGCCTTTGGCACGAACATGTGCTGGGGGTCCGACTTCCCGGTGGTCAAGAAGTCGATGACGCACCTGCAATCGCTCGAGGCCTTCCGCACGCATTGCGACTTTGTTAGCGCCGACGACCGGGACGCGATTCTTGGTGGAACCCTCGAAGGTCTGCTGAGTGGTTCCCGCGCCGTAAGCAAGTAGACCAAACCGGCGAGAATCGGCGTGCATGGTCCTTAATAAACGTCGATCCGCTATACACGGATCATCGAAATGAGCCGTAAGTACTATTTCTGTGCGTGCATCTCCTATGTCGTACGTCGGCCTGTCCGTTGAATGTAGTGAGAAGAGGCGGTCTTCACCAAAACCACACCAGGCAACACTCTCGGATGATCCCGAGTTCGGATGTGGAATTGCCGATGATCGTGACACTTCTGGATTCCGGCCAGGTTTGAATCAGAGCGGTCGAATCTGTTTCGGCAGCTACCGGGGCCGTGCATTGCATGGTCGAAAAGGGCAGACGCATTCAAATGACGGCAATCGACTGGCGAAAGCTGTGGCAGTTTCTCGATTACTCGGGTGACCAGTTCTCAGCAGTGCAGTCGGAGTCTCTAGAAAAGCAGTTCGCGGCGATGCCCAACAACCCGGTGATGCCGGCGCTGGTGGCGGGTAGCGATGAGTTCACGTCGGTCGACGACTTTCGTGCGCGCACACGCCTGAGCACATGGACCGACTATGCTGACCATCTGAGGCCCGATTCACCTGGAGCCTGTGCAAGTGGGCAGAACGGGTCGGCGACATGGGCGTATACCCAGTTCGGCGCAGGCCACCCGAAGTGGGTGCCGTTTACACCACAGGCGCTCGATCACCTGGCCGATTCGGTCGTGGGATCAATCGGGCTGGCAGCCGCAACCAACGGCGGCGGCAAGTCTTCGAGCATCGAACGCAACGACCGCGCTCTCTTTAACATCCCGCCCCGGCCCTACCTTGCGGGACACGTGGCGTTTGAGATGGCCGAGAAGTACGGTTTCAAACCGCTGATCCCACTCGCGCCAGGTGAGGACATGGAGTTCAAACAGCGGATCGCAGAGGGATTTGCCAGCGCGCTGAACGACCGGGTCGACATTCTCATTTCAATGACTTCGGTGCTGATGCGCGTTGCCGAACGGTTCGACCCGAATGCAGTCAAATTAAAGAGTTCCAGCGATCTTCTGAAAAAGGTCGACGCCAAAGGTGCGTTTCGGCTGGCCGGGGCCAAACTCAAAAGCACGTTTACCAGCCACACGATGGTGCCGCGTGACCTGTGGGAACCGAAATGCGTAGTCGGCTGGGGCCTCGATACCAGGTTTTATTCCGACCAGATCGCAGACGCCTGGGGACGGCCCCCCTACGAGATGTACGCCGCAACCGAGGCCGGGGTCATGGGCATGCAGTTCCGCGACCGCGGCGGAATGGGCCTGAACCCGCACACGTGCTTCTACGAGTTCATTCCCGAGTCTGAGCTGGAGAGTGAGCGTGCCGATCCGAACTACCCGCCACGCACATGCCTACTCGACGAGGTCGAACCGGGCAAGTCGTACGAGGTCGTGATAACCAGTTTCTTCGGAATGCCGTTCGTGCGTTATCGCCTCGGCCACATCGTCCGGTTCACCGGCGATCATGTTGGCTACGGCAACGAGTTCCTGTTCGCGGGCCGTTCGGACGAGCAGATCGATATCGGTGGGTTCACCCGCGTCGACGAGAGCACAGTGTGGAACGCGATTACCCGGGCCGAGTTGCCGGTGCGCGATTGGACGGCGCGCCGCGAAATCGAAGGAATCGTCCCCGAACTTCATATGTACCTGGAGTTGACCAGCCCGTACGAGCCGGGACGCCTTGTCCCGGTCCTCCATCAATCGTTGAAGGACTGCGATCCTCTCTACTCGGACCTGGAGACTATGCTCGCCATATGCCCGTTGAAGATCACCGT
>JASLNQ010000297.1 GCA_030745955.1 Dehalococcoidia bacterium
GACGCAAACGGCGCTAGCGGCTGGTCGATGCTAATTATCCGAGCGACGCAGGATCGACATCGACCGTCCACAGCGCTCCCGTGGGAACGGTTTCCAAAAGTCTCTCAGGACGCGGGCCCTTGAGCAATATTTGCCAGCGGTAGAGATCCCGCAGTTTGTGGGGATAGGCCGGTGTCGGGCCGATCACCTCGACCGATGTTTCACCGTGGGTTTCCCCTGCGGCGTTGAATTCGGTCGCCAGCCGTTCGGCTTCGGTCCGGGCCACCTCCGCATTCCCTGCCGAATGCATCAGCTTGATCATCCGGGTGAATGGGGGGTTGGCCTGCGACGCCCGGTGGGCGATCTCCGTGTCGTAAAACAGCCCGTAGTCCTGGTCGGCGGCGGCCTGGATGGCGTAGTGGTCCGGGTTGAAGGTCTGGATCACGGCCCGGCCTTCCCACGCCCCACGGCCCGTGCGCCCCACAACCTGTGCGAGTACCTGGAAAGCCCGCTCACCCGCCCGGAAATCGGGTACTGCCAGACCGGTGTCTGCCGAGATTACACCGACGAGTGTCACACTCGGTATATCAAGTCCCTTGGCGACCATCTGTGTTCCCACCAGCACTTTTGCGGGACCTCCGGCGAAATCATCCATGATTCGCTGGTGGTCGGTTGCTGTCCGGGCGGAATCTGAGTCCCACCGGACGATCCCGATGCCGGGGAAGTACTGGTCGACGGTCTGGGCGGCCATTTGCGTTCCGGGAGACGACCGGCGCATCTGCTTCCCGCCACATTCCGGGCATGCCCTACCCGCCCCGACCGAGTAGTTGCAGTAGTGGCAGACGAGCCTCCCCTGCTGACCCGTTTTGCCCCGCCGGCCCCGGGACGCACGCCGGTCTCCCGGTAGGTCGTAATTACGGTGGTGTGTGAGTGCGGTGTCGCAGCGCCGGCACTGGCGCACTTTTCCACACTCGACACACTGCACGAACGATGCAGCACCACGCCGGTTGAGGAAGAGGATCACCCGCCCACCCCCGGCCAGTGCTTCCCGCATCGAGTCGATGAGGCTGCGACTCAGCAGCTCGAAGTGGCCGTCGGCGAGCTCGTCACGCATATCGACGATCTGGACCCGTGGCACAGCTGGCGTCGCCGCGGTCGCCGCGGTCGCTGAAAGAGGGTGCCCGACGGATTTGGGTTGCCTGTTACGTCCGACGCGGTCGGGCAGTTCGAGCAGCCTGTAACGGCCAGATATGGCGGCCCGGTAACTCTGGACATCGGGTGTGGCGCTGCCCAGGACCAGGGTCGCGCCGGTCGTTTCGGAAATGCGTTCCGCCACGGCACGGGCGTGGTAGCGGGGAGCCTGATCGCCCTGCTTGTATGTCCACTCGTGCTCTTCGTCGATGACTACCAGGCCAATGTTCCCGGCGGGGGCGAAGATGGCGCCGCGGGAGCCGAGGACGATCGGAAAATCGCCGTTCCTGACCCGCCACCACTGGTCATATCGCTGGCCAGCCGTCAGGCCCGAGTGAAGTACGGCTACTTTGCCGGGGAAACGGGCGGCGATCCGCTGGAGGGTTTGCGGGGTTAGCGCTATTTCAGGCACAAGGAAGATGGCACGCTTGCCAGCGGCGATACACGCTTCAATTGCCTGCAGGTAGACCTCGGTCTTACCCGACCCGGTAACCCCGTGCAGGAGGAACTTTCGCTCACCCGGATTGTCTGAGGGCCGGGCTGACAGGACCTGGCTGACGATTGTGTCGATCGCAAGTTTCTGGGTTTGCGTGGGGGTGCGCGCAAACTCCTGCTGGAAGAAG
Source organism: Dehalococcoidia bacterium (assembly GCA_030745955.1). The sequence continues at coordinate 1,794 of JASLNQ010000297.1, forward strand.
TAATCGGCAAGCGGGTCGCGGTCTCTCCGGATTTTGCGGGTATGCAGTAGGTTTTCGCCAAAGGCCCACTTGACTGCGGCCGCGCCGAACTTTTCGTTCAACAATTTCTTGTTCGCGGCGACATGTCCCGACCGGAACCACTCGAGGAGTTCACCGCGGCGGTGCGACCGCCCTTCGCTGTATTGCTTGATGAAGGGCTCGATGTCGGGGCGTGGTGTCGCCAGTTCGATTCTTTTGGAATACACGGCGGATACCCGCGGCTTCTCCCACTGCGATTCGGCGTGGAGTATGCCGCGCCTGACCAGGCGGTCGACAATGGCAGTCCCGCCCAGTCCAAGCCTTCGTGACACGCGGGTCCTGGGTGCCCGTTGACTCTGCTGCACATAGTCGACGGCCTGCTGCTCCCTGCGGGAGAGGTCGGGGTGTGGTTCGCCTGGAAGGTTTTTTTCACTGGACCCTGCGCCATCGGCGTAAGTCAGCCAGGTCCTCAGACGGGACGAAGCCCCCGGTGGCAGCAACAGCGAGCAGGCAGTGAACAGCGTTGTCCGGTAGTGCTCCGCCACCCAGCGTGCGATCGGCAGGAGGTGCTCGGCGATGAACGGGCCATCGAGCGTCCGGGCCGTGATCGGGCGAATGTTGTCGAGCTCTGTGCGAGGCCGGTCGGTCAGCTCGAAGACGACTCCCTGGAGCGTTCGGGGTCCGAACGGGACCCACGCGAGGTCACCGACGGCGATTCCCATGTTCTCGTCGAAGGAGTATGTGAATGTGCGCGAGCGGTCGTCGGGGAAGTCGACGGCTACTTCGGCGAACTGCACTTTCGTCTCCAAATTTGCATGTAGTGCGGTGGAAGATGATCCTCGGGAAGTTGAACGGGCATCACTCGGTGGAGTAGATCAATCCGATCGGCAAATGAACACCCCGAAATGATCCTCATTTGCCGGCTTACCCTCCAGACTCGCTAAGCTCGTGATATCAGCAAAAGCCGACCTGGTTAGCAAAGTCTGGATGTTTCGAAGTGATAAGGCGCGTTGTCGCTCTTCAAATTCGATAATTTGATCGGCAGCGGTGTCGACAATAATGTTTCGTTCCAGACGATAGTTGTTCTCGTATTGTTTGTCGGAAAGGATGATTTTGCGTTCTGACTCCGCCCAGTTTCGCTCACCGTGCGGAGGCCATTCGCTTGTGAGCTTGGGTCCGGCCACCACCAGCAGAAACACGCCTTCTGGCTTTAGAGCCTTGTGAATGGCAGTGAACTCTCTCTCGAGTTCGAGATCGGACATGAAACCCAGGGTGTGATTCCACGCAAGGGCAAAGTCGAACTCAGCCGAGAAATTGATCTTGCTCGCGTTGAGTAATTCGAAGTCGACATCAACAGCCTGGTTGGCAGCTTGTTTCTTCGCTGACCTGATGAACCACTCGGAGACATCGATCCCGACAACGCGGTAACCGCGGCGGGCCAGTTCCAGCGAATGGCGACCAGTTCCGCAGCCAATATCGAGCACGCTGGCGGGTGGAGTAATCTTCATCGCTGCCAGGATTCGGTCGGTTTCTTTTGCAATGGTCTCTGCGTCGG
>JASLNQ010000298.1 GCA_030745955.1 Dehalococcoidia bacterium
GGCGCGGCGGTAGTTTAGCGCGACAGGCGAACGAACGGGTGTTTACACAGGCTTGTGGGCGCGAATCGAGAATGTTAGCGGCAGGTAATTCTCGCGGCCTGCTGGCATTTTCCACTTACCGCCCCCCGCTCGTTCAAGCAACGGAAACGCCTGCCAGTCGATGAACTTGTGCTCGTGCAGGAATTCGAGCGCCAGTCCGGCCTTCATCAGCGCAGTGACCGTCTCGCCGATACCGTGCGTAAAGTCATATTGAGTCGGGTGGGCGACGGACCCGGTTCCGGCATACGACCTCTCCTCGACGGTCTTCTGCGGGCCCACGTCCCCGAAATACGGCCAGTCGAGAACGACCTGGTCGCCGTGGTCCTTGTCGGAAACCGACCACAACATGGGATGTCCCTCCCGGATGAAAAAAGTGCCACCCGGCTTCATAAAATGAGCGACAACCCTCGCCCACCCGTCGATATCGGGCAGCCAGCAGATGGCCCCGGTACCCGTGTAAACGATGTCGAACTGCCGATCAGGCAGCACCCTGGGCGCGTCATACAGTTCGGCCACGACGAAATCTCCCGGCGTACCCGATTCAGCGCTTAACCGCCGGGCGGCCGTGATCGCCGCCTCAGAGAAGTCGAGCCCGGTAACCGTTGCGCCCAGTCTCGCCAGGCTCAGTGTGTCGTGACCGATGTGACACTGCAGGTGGAGCAGCGACTTGCCCGACACATCGCCAAGTTCGTCCGGCTCGCGGTCAAACCGAACGACCGGACTCAGGTATTCAGGATTGCCGATGAACTCCTGGATGTTGTAGTCACTCGACTTCCAGTGGATCGGCACCCGGTCGTTCCAGTTCGCAAGGTTCGCCGCCCTGTACTCATCCAAAGCCATATGTAGCTCCATCGCGACTAATTGAGATGAATCGATGCTACAGGTCAGCCGTGGGTTGTCAGTGGCGAATACTAGTCAAACGCCGACCGAAGGCATCGCCAACGCCCCAACAGCCAACCCACGATTTCCCGACCGCAGCAGAGCGGAGTGGAGGGACCTCACGGCATGCTATTTCCAACGTAGAAAGAACTTGCGGACCGACGGGGGGAACTTTTGTACACCACGAAAACGTGTTTGCCCAAGAGATCCCTCGACTTCGATGACTCCGCTTGGGAAGTCCCGGAAAAACTACCCTCGCCATACCCGATTACAGATCGCTCGCCTTCACCATCGTCTGCGGATCGTCCCGGCCCCGGCACCCTCCGGTGGGTAGGCAAAGCCACTCTCGATCCTGGGCAGCCTGTCGACAATCTCCCTGTACCAGGTAGCGTTGTAGGCCCGCACCGTTTCCTGGATGAGTGCATTCGGCGCATTTAGCGAAAGGTGAACGCTGAACATCAGCGTGACCGGCCCCACGCAGTCGTGGGGTGCGATCGGCATCTGGTAGGCATGCGCCATCGCCGCGATCCGCTTCGCCTCGGATATCCCGCCGACCCACGATACGTCGAACATGCAGATGGTCATCGCCTGCTTTTCGAACATCTCCCGGAACGCCCAGCGGGTAGCAACCTGTTCGCTCGCCGTCGTCGCGATGTGGGTCGACTGGCGGAACTCCGCGAGCGCATCGATGTTGTTCATCGGTACAGGGTCCTCGAACCAGAACGGTCGCGTCGGCTTGACCGACTTTGCGATCCGCTTGGCCGAAGCCAGGTTCCAGATCGAGTGCATCTCGACCATCACGTCCATCCTGTTGCCGACTTTCTCGCGAATCCTGATGAACGGCTCGGTACCCTCCTCCAGTTCGGCCGACGATATGAACTGGCCGTTGGATTCGTTTGAAAACTGATCGAACGGCCAGATTTTCATCGCCGAATACCCCTCCGACAACAGGTCGTCGGCGAGTGCCCCTGCGTCAGTCATGAACGCCTGGTGGTCCTCATACGGCTGCTCCGGTCTGTGGTCGACCTGCCCCGCCTTCCGTGCGCCCCCCGACTTCACACCGTACGCATATCCGGCGCAAGTGTTGTAAACCCGGATGCGGTCCCGGGAAAGGCCGCCCAGCACCTGGTAGAGCGGTTGGTTCATACGCCTGGCGTAGAGGTCCCAGAGCGCCATGTCGATAGCCGATACGGACCCTGAATCGACACCTCGGCCCCGAACGGTCTTGAACCGGTTTCCCAACCGGTCCCAGTGAAAATCGAGCTGGCCCGGGTCCTTGCCCAGCAGGTACGTGGCGATGCTCTCGTGGATATTTGCCTCGACAGCATCGGGCGCGAAGGTGATTTCCCCGAGCCCGACAAAGCCAACCGAGCTGTGAATACGTACCCACACGACCAGGGGATACTCAGGATTGCGGAACGTTTCGATACGGCTGATGACGGGTGCGGTGGGCATCTTGTTTTTCGGTGGTTCTCGGCGCGCAGGTGACGAAGATCAAATAACGTTCAAAAAAACACCGGAAAAGCCTAACAAGATGGATATCCGCGGTGGGTGCGCCTAGCGTCACGATTGTGAAACGCTCAGACTGCCCGTAAATACTTCCAAATCGTCAGGCCACCGGCCCGCAGCGCTATCCGGTGAGTCAGAATCGGACCGGCCCCGGCGCAACGTAACAATGACCAAATGTCGTTCATCCAGGTAATAGTCCTCGCCGTAATCCAGGGAGTGACCGAGTTTCTGCCGATCAGCAGTAGCGGTCACCTTGTCCTTGGTTCGTGGCTGTTCGACTGGCCCGACCAGGGCATCGTGTTCGATACCGCGGTCCACGTCGGTACGCTCGCCGCCGTTATTGTCTACTTCCGGAGCACGTGGTTCGCGCTGCTGGCCGGCCTGGCTTCAAACGCACAGGTGAAAGTGGACGAATCGGGTGGGTCGGTCCGTTCACGCACCCTCGCGCTGTTGATCGTCGTCGGCACGGTCCCGCTGGTCATCGGCGGGCTGCTGGTGAAAGACGGCGTCGAAGAGAACTTTCGTACGCCCGAGGTTGTGGGTTGGCTCCTGATCGCCACCGCCGGGGCCCTGCTAATTGGCGAGCTGGTTGGTTCAAGGACGCGGGGTCTCAGCCGGACAACCCCGCCACAGGCGCTTGTTATCGGAATCGCCCAGGTCTTCGCGGTATTGTCGGGCATCTCCCGCTCCGGTGTGACCATGGTTGCCGGTCTGGCCACCGGGATGACCCGAGACGCCGCGGCGAGGTTTTCGATGCTGCTCGCAACCCCGGCGATCGCGGGTGCCGGGCTGCTGATCGCCGTGGACGCCGCGAATGGCACCGAAGATGTCGAATGGGGAGCGGCCGTGCTGGGCGCGCTGATATCCGCCGTCACCGCCTACCTGGTGATTTCCGGCCTGATACGGCTGCTCCGCTCAGGTTCGTTCCGGCCCTTC
>JASLNQ010000299.1 GCA_030745955.1 Dehalococcoidia bacterium
TGTCCTGGATCGCCAGGCCCACGCTCTTGAACAGCGTGATCTCCTCGTCGTTCTCCCGGCCAGCGATCGTGCCGTTCACCACTGCTCCCAGGTCGCCGTAAATGTCGTCAGGTGAGTACGCACCCTCTTCGATTGGAATCTGGATATCGCCGGCCTCGTTCAGGCATGCCTGCTTCTGATCGCAGACGATTTTCGCCCGCTGGATCGTGGCCGTATCGAGTTCCCGTACTCCGGGTGCGTGCGAACCGATCGCGTTGATGTGAGCGCCCGACTTCCACCAGTCGGCCTGGACTATCGGGTTCGCAGCAGTGGTCGCCAGCGCCACGACATCGGATTCCCGGCATAGCTCTTCGCCGCTTGCGGTCAATCGAATCTCGACACCGGTCGCCTCGTTGAGCGAATCGGCAAAGGCCTGTCGCACGTCTTCGGGATCGAGCGAGAAAGCCAGGACCGAGTCGAGGTTGCTCGCTTCGACCATGCCGATTACCTGCTGCCGTGCCTGCACACCGGTGCCGAAAATTCCACCGACTTTCGCGTCTTTACGGGCGAGGTGGCGAGTCGCAACTCCGCTCACTGCCCCTGTACGTGCGGCGGTAAGGAATCCGCCGTCCATCACGGCCACCACTTCACCGGTCTGGTTGTCCTGGACGAGAATTGTTCCGATGGTTGTGGGCAGTTCGAACCTGGTCGGGTTGTCCTTGTACACGGTCACGGCCTTGACACCGAGTGCACCGCCCGATTTCAAGTAGGCCGGCATGTATGCGATCCAGCCACCGACGTCGGGGTCGATGAAGACCGTGCGGTCGGGCATTTCGGCCGTTCCAGCTGCAAGTTCGCCGAACGCAGCTTCGACCACGTCGATCGCCTTGGACATCGGCAGGAGTTTCATTACGTCGGATCGGTTCAGCAGTAGTGCCACACGAATTCTCCAGTGGGTAGAGGTTTTTTTCTGCGGCGCGGCGGGTTTGCAGGTGCCGTGCATCAGGTTACGCCGGGGATTATAGCGATGAGATCTGTGCGCCCCGCGGAATACGATGAGGACGTGATGACGAAACCATGTTCCAGGGTTCAAAATCTTTCGGATCGGCGCCTGCGTGGGCACAAGGAGTGGGTGTTCGTGGATCTTCGCTAATAGACTTATGGGTATTACGGTTGTTGGTGAAAGCGACCACTGTAAGTTGCGAAACTACTGGGCGATCGTCTGGAACCGCCGACAATGCAAGGGCCGATGCCAGGAAAATTGGGTGACTGACTACAATCAGCGTGATAAAGATAAAGATCGGCCCCCCGGCGCGGGGTCGACGGGAGAGCCGGCGCCCGATGCCACGCCCGTTCCTGAACCTCCGGTCGACCCGTTTCCGCCACTGCCGCCGCGTTCAGAGGCCACGTTCGTGCCGGGTGAACCACAGCTCTACACTCCGCCTGCTTCCGACGATGACGATGAAGAAGGTGACTCCGATGCAGAATCGGTCGAAACGTGGCGCCTGTTTGTTGCGATCGAACTGCCACGGGCGCTGAAGCGCGAGTTTATCGACCTGGCCAAGAGCTTCCGGCCCCGCGAGTTCGAGCGTGTTAGGTGGATCGAGCAGGAAGCGATGCACCTGACCCTGAAGTTCCTGGGTGACACGCCGACCGGGAAGGTGCCCGATATAACGGCGGCCCTGGGACGAGCTGCTTCTTCAACCGGGAAGTTCACGATCAAGGTTGGCAGGACGGGCTGTTTTCCTTCGTTTCGCGATCCACGGATCTGCTGGGTCGGTCTCAGCGGTGAGCTTCGACGGCTTGAGCAGCTGCAGGGACGGGTCGAGGGCGGGTTGGTTGCACTCGGGTTCGATGCCGAGGACCGGAGGTTCAAGCCGCACGTAACCGTGGGTCGCACACGCCCGGGAATACGGGGCCGGTTTGCCGAGGACATTGGTGTTTCGTGGCGTCATGCCCCGCTGCATTCCACCGGTACCGTCATCCCCGTCTCGGCAATAGCGCTGTACCGGAGTTACCTCGGCGAAATGGACGGAACGCGCTACGAGCAGCTGGCCAACCTGGAGCTGGGGTGAGGTAAAGCCGTGCAAAAAAAACCAGCGCACCCATATCCATGAACGGGTAACATTAGGCGGTTACAGGTGATGACGGAGGCACGGCTGAACCCGTCCACCCCTTTGAGCGAGCCCGGTATGGTGAAAGCGGGCATGGGGCTGGGTTCATTCATCGCTCCCGAGCCGTTCACCGAACGCCGGAGTTCGTATTTCACCCCGGCAACTAGGCTGGACCGTACTTGCCGAACGTTACAACGGCCCGGACCGATGTTGAATCGATCCGACTGAGTGTCTCGATGAGTCCGTGTGCAAAAGCATCCGGCGGATCGAGAAACCAGGGTGGTACCGCGGTTTCGTTTTGTTTCAAAACACCCGTCCCTGACCATGTGGGGCGGGTTTTGTCTTTAACCTGCGATTTGACCTGGCCTCGCGCAAACGAATATCAACGGGCAGGTTGTGGTGTGTGCAGGGGTGCCCGGAAGCAAACGCCCCCGGGCACATGACGGGGAAGTAAAAATGATGGCCAGCCACTTCGATCCGGTAGACCCTAAAGTCGATTTCGTCGCCAACGAGGAAGCGCTCCTCGAGTGGTGGGATGAGAACGACATTCCGGCGCGCTACAGGGCGCTGAATGCCGACAAAGAGAAAAAGTTCTCGTTCATCGATGGGCCTATTACCGCAAACAACCCCATGGGAGTCCACCACGCCTGGGGCCGGACCTACAAGGACCTGTTCATCCGGTTCCGCAACATGCAGGGCTACCGGCAGCGATTCCAGAACGGCTTCGACGGCCAGGGGTTGTGGATAGAGGTTGAGGTCGAGAAAGAAAAGGGCTTCAAGTCGAAGCGCGACATCGAGACGTACGGAATCGGCAAGTTCGTCGAGGAATGCAAGGCCCGTGTCGACACGTTTGCGAAGCGAATCTCCGAGCAGTCGCAGCGACTCGGCTACTTCATGGACTGGGACAACTCGTACCACACGAAATCGGACGTGAATAACTACACGATCTGGCATTTCCTGAAGACCTGCGCCGATAACGGCTGGATCTACAAGGGCCGCGACGTTATGCCGTGGTGCCCGCGCTGCGGGACCGGTCTGTCTCAACACGAGATCGTCACCGAGGGCTACCAGGAGATCACCCACGAGAGCCCGTTCCTGAAGTTCCCGATCATCGACGATGGACACGAGGGCGAGTCGCTGCTCGTCTGGACCACCACGCCATGGACGCTTCCATCCAACATGGCGGTCTGTGTAGGTCCAGAGCTGGAATACGTCAAGCTCAGATTGATAGAG
>JASLNQ010000029.1 GCA_030745955.1 Dehalococcoidia bacterium
GTCGGTCAGGGACTGGTACGCGTGTGCGGCCGCCAGTAGCCGGGCCTCGGCGAAGGGCCGTCCCACCAGTTGGAAGGCGACCGGAAGGCCCGCGTCCGCGAACCCGCAGGGAACGCTGATCGCGGGCGGGCGATACGATCCGCTGATCGGTATCCTGGGCGGCCAGGAAACTCCGGGAATCGGGTTTGGGTCTGGTTTTGAACGCATGATTCTCGAACTGAAGAAGCAGGAAGCCCTAGTTAAGGCCCCGGAAGGACCCAGCGTTGTGGTGGTTTCACTCGGTGGCGCTGGAGTTGCGGCGGCGGCCCTCGCGACGGGACTCAGGGCTGTTGATATTTCAACTGTGCTGGCCCCGAAGCGTTCGATGAAGGCGCAGATGCGCTTTGCCAACAGCCTCGACGCTGCGAACGTGGTGATTCTCGGCGATCGCGAGGTTGAGCAGAACGTCGCCTCGGTGAAGAGCCTGGCCGAGGGTGGTGGGCAGTCTGAAATACCGCTCAACGCCGAATCTATAGCCGATTACCTCCGCTCTGCCGGAAACCAGTAGCGACTTTCCCCCCTTCGCTCACATCTGGACGGAAGTTCAGATCTCACGCTTTCTGAGCAGTTACTGGTAACCTCGAACCATGCAGCAGTCAATGGAAGTCCGCCTGAAGGAAATCGCCGACCGGCACGGCGAGGTCGAACGTTTGATGTCGCAGCCCGAAACTGCCTCAGACCCGAACGCCATCCGGAGGCTGGGCCGCGAGTACAGCCAGCTCCAGCACATTGTTGAACTCTGGAACGACCTGGTGCGCACGCAATCCGACATGGACGGCGCACAGGAAATGATTGCCGAGGAGGACGATCCCGAGGTGCTAGAAATGGCGAAGGCCGAGGTGCTGGAGCTCCAGGAGAAACTCGCCACCCTCACCGATGAGGTCCGGCTCGAACTGCTTCCCAAGGACGAAACGGAACACGCCGACGCGGTAGTCGAGATTCGGGCCGGGACCGGTGGCGATGAGGCGGGGCTTTTCGCGGCGGAGGTGTTCCGCATGTACCAGCGCTACTCGGAGACCCGCAAGTGGAAGCTGAAGGTCCTGAGCCAGAACGACACCGGAGTCGGCGGGCTGAAGGAAGTCACGGTTGAGATTGCCGGAGAACGCGCTTACCAGCGGTTGCACCTTGAAAGTGGGGTTCACCGTGTGCAGCGGGTGCCCGTGACCGAATCGCAGGGACGGATCCACACTTCAACGGCGACGGTCGTCGTGATGCCAAAGGCCGAGGAAGTCGATGTTGAGATAGTCGACAAAGACCTGAAGATCGACGTCTTTCACTCGGGCGGCGCGGGCGGCCAGAACGTCAATAAGCTGGCGACTGCCATCCGTATCACCCACCTACCGAGTGGCCTCGTGGTCCAGTGCCAGAACGAGCGGTCGCAGCTTCAAAATAAGCTGCAGGCGATGGAAATTCTGCGTTCCCGGCTGTGGGACATGGAGTTGCGGAAACAGCAGGAAGAAATCAGCGCGAACCGGAAGGCGCAGGTTGGAACGGGTGACCGGTCGGAGAAAATCCGTACTTACAACTTCCCGCAGTCACGGATCACCGACCACCGCATTGGTTACACAAGCCACCAGATGCAGAACGTGCTCAGCGGCGAGCTCGATGGGTTCATCGACGCCCTGCTGCAGGAAGAGCAGGCACGCAAGCTGGTTGCTGCGGGCAACTAGGCCGTATCGGGGGTCGGGTGACTGCCGAAACTGTCTCATCACTCATTCGCTCGATAACCACGCGACTGTCAGGGGTGGGAATCGAAGACGCAGGTATCGATGCGCGACTCCTTGTGCGGCATGCGTTTGGCTGGTCTGCCGAGGAGCAGCTTGGGCGACTGCCGGACCCTCCGCCACCCGACCGGCTTGAGCTGCTTGAGTCGCTGGTTGACCGTCGTGCGGAGCGGGAGCCGTTGCAGTACATCACGGGCAAGGCAGAATTTTATCGGCGGCGGTTCTCAGTAGATCCGCAAGTGCTGATCCCACGGCCTGAGACTGAGCAACTCGTCGTACAGGCCATCGGGTTCGTGCGTGCCCGCGGGATCGAAGCGCCCCGGGTAGCCGACATTTGCACGGGATCGGGAGCGGTAGCCATATCGCTGGCACTCGAAATGCCCGCTGCGGAGGTGATAGCGACCGACATTTCATCCGGCGCCCTGGAAATGGCTGAACGGAACGCCACGGACCTCGGAGCTGAGGTCGGCTTTTTCGAGGGCAACCTGCTTGAGCCGCTGATGGGTGACGGGGATGGACCGGGTGAGGACGCAGGTGTAAGCGGGTTCGATGTGATTGTCTCCAATCCGCCGTACATCCTGCATGGTGCCATGCCCGGGCTCCAGGCGGAGGTCGGCAAAGAACCCGCCCTGGCGCTGGACGGGGGCGATGATGGGCTCGACGTGATCAGACCGCTTCTGGAGGGCGTTCAGGCCACTTTGAAGCCGGAGTGGAGCGCAGCCTACATAGAAATAGATCCTCCAATTGCTGAATCAGTGCTAGAGCTGGCGGGGAGCCTGTTTCCAAACGCTTCGATATCGCTGCTGACGGACCTTGCGGGTTCGACACGCTGCCTGGCGATCGAAACTGGTTGACGATCCGCCAGACACCGCGAATATCGCAGCTGCTTCGTTCTCCCCGGGGGAAAAGGTCATGGCGCGTCCCCTCCCCGGATCCCTCCACAGGGGTCGGGACGCGGGCATGGCGTTCGATCAAGCGTTACCGCCCGACGGAGAAAACAAGAAGCCCCGAACGGAGTCGGGGCTTCTCGTGAGATCGAACTGTAAGAACGGCCTAGCGCTTGGTGTACTGCGGTGCCTTTCGGGCTTTCTTCAAGCCGTACTTCTTGCTTTCCTTCATCCGCGGATCTCGGGTCATGAGGCCAGCGGCCCGGAGCGGCTTGCGGTTGTTCTCGTCGAGTACCACGAGGGCGCGAGCGAGACCGTGCGCGAATGCGCCTGCCTGACCGGCCGCGCCACCACCATGGGTCTTGGCAACGACCGTTACCTTGTCGGCCAAGTTTGTCGCCTGGAGGGGGCTGATCGCCTGCCGGAGCCACGCACCGACGGTAAACACTTCGTCGATCGGCTTGCCGTTCACGGTTGATCCACCGGGTGTGTTGTATACCCGCACCCGTGCGATTGCGGTCTTTCTGCGGCCAGTGCCGTAGTAATACTGCTGCTGAGTCAACTATTTCTCTCCGGAATCGCCAGCTGGTTTGGCGGGTGTCTTTTTGGCTGTGGCTTTCCTGGCCGCTGGCTTTTTGGCGGCGGTTGCCTTTTTAGCTGCTGGTTTTTTCGCCGCAGGCTTTTTGGCAGCCGTTGTTTTCTTAGCTGTTGCCTTTTTGGCCGCGGGTTTCTTTGCGGCCGGTTTCCTGGTCGCGGGCTTTTTGGCAGCAGGCTTCTTCGCCGGAGCTTTCTTAGCCGGGGCCTTTTTGGCTGGAGTCGCAGCTACTGCAGCTTCAACTGGTTCGGGCGTTTCGGCGACGGGCACTTCTGCCTCGGGTTCCGGCGGAGCGGCTTTCTTTTTGGTGGCAGGCTTCCTTGCGGCCGGTTTCGTGGCGGCCTGTTTTTCTGCGGTCGCCTTCTTAACGGCTGCGGCCGCAGCTGCAGTTTCGGCCTTGGCGAGCGCCTCGGCCTCGCGACTTTCCCGTCGTTCCGATCCGATCACCTGTGCAGAATGTGGGTGCTCGGCACCGGCGTAGACCTTGAGCCGTCTGAGCATCTTTCGACCGAGCTTGTTTTTCGGGAGCATGCCCTTCACGGCCATCTCAATAATCCGCTCGGGGAACCGCTCCTGCATCCGCTCGTACGGGATCTCTTTGAGGGTCCCGGGGTGCTGGCTGTATCGCTTGTAGATCTTTTTCTGGGCCTTGAGGCCGGTGACCCTGATCTTGCTGGCGTTGATGACGACTACGAAGTCGCCCGAGAGCAGGTGCGGCACATATTCGGGCTTATGCTTGCCCATCAGGAGTGTCGCAGCCTGGGTTGCGAGCCGACCCAAAACCTGGCCGCTGGCATCGAGTACCTGCCAGTCGTTCACCATGTCATTGGCGCTCGGGTTGTAATGCTTTAGCTTGGTAACCATGTTCAATCCGTGAATTTCGACACTCTAGTTTACGCTTGGACTAATCGGATTTGCGGGTGAGATCGCGGGTAATCCGCACTCTCCTGCCCCGTTGTATGAAATCTCTTCCAGGCACAGGCCCTGTGCCGGCATGACGTGAGCAGCTGCACCACGTTCGTTAGAGTCGACAAGTTCGCCGAGCGTCCCTGCCGGTGCAGTACCGGTGCCCACGCTGTAAAGCACGCCCGCGATCCTGCGGATCTGCTGGTGCAGGAAGGCGTTTGCCGTGAGCCTGAACTCGACGCGGTCGGCAGTGCGAGTGACCAAGGCCGTCTCCACGACCCGGCGGGTGGGGGCGTCGAGCGGAGCTGCCGGGCCTGCGAACGCTGCGAAATCGTGCGAGCCGACCAGCGCCTGGCTGGCATCGTTCATCGCTGCTGCATCGAGGGGTTTGCGCACGTGGGTCACAAAATGACGGTCGAGCGCTGGTTCAGACCGGGCGTCGTTGAACGTGTACACGTAAGTGCGGGAAGACGCGTCGCCACGTGGATCGAACCCATCGGGTCCATCCGGGACAGCCTGCACGCAACGGATGCGTACGTCTTCTGCCATGTAGTGGTTCAACGCTTTCCTGACCTGATCGGGTGCCATGTCGGTATCTTCATCGAAGCGACCGACCTGCCCCCTGGCGTGCACTCCCGAGTCGGTACGGCTTGCGAAGTGCACTCTTATGTTCTTGTTGAAGACCTGCCGCAGGGCGTTTTCCAATTCGCCCTGCACGGTCCTTGCGTTGGACTGGAGTTGCGAACCGTGGAATTCCGTTCCGTCGTACTCCACAACGAGTCCAAAGCGCATTTCTCTATGTAGACCTGTTCGTCCTAGTCGACCAGTTCGATTACGGCCATCTCCGCGGCGTCACCGGCACGCACACCCATGCGGGTTATCCGTGTGTAGCCGCCGGCGCGGTCCTTGAACCGGGGGCCAATGTCGTCGAACACTGCCCTGATAACGCGCTTGTCGGTGATGAACGCTGCGGCCTGGCGCCGGTCGTGAAGAGTGCCTCCCTTGCCCAGGGTGACCATCTTTTCGGCCAGCGGCCGTATTTCCTTCGCCTTGGCAACGGTAGTCTTAATCTGACCGTGCCGGAGGAGATCGGTGACCATTATTCGGAACATGGCCCTTCGCGACCCGGAGGCCCGGCCAAACTGCCGACCCGATACCTTATGCCTCACTGGAGTCGTCTCCTGAGCCTCCGGCATCATCACCGGCTACTGCTGCTTTCGGGCTGTCGTCTCCATCCGGGCCGTCGCCTCCGTCAGCGCTCTCGTCTTCGAGATCCTCATCCGGCAGGTATTCCTTCTCAGCGAGTTTGTCGTAGAGCTCGTCGAGGGATTTCTGACCGAAGTTCCGAATCTTCAGCAGTTCACTTTTCGGCATGAGTAGCACTTCACCGACACGGTTGATGCCGGCGCGCTTCAGACAGTTGAGCGTCCGGGCCGATAGCGCGAGGGTTTCAACCAGGGTGTTGAATATTTCGGGTGAAAGGCCGCGTATTTCTGGGCCGGTTTCTTCCTCGGGCTCCTTATCGAGCCTCGTGAACAGGAAGAACCGCTCCATCAGCAGGTTGCCGGCCGACTGCATGGCCTCGAGCGGTGTGATCGTCCGGTCGGTCCACACTTCAATGACCAGCCGTTCGAGGTCGGAACGCTGTCCGACACGGGTCGACTCGACTGCGAAGTTGGCTTTGCGGACGGGTGTGTAGATGGCGTCGACTGGAAGCACGCCGATGGGAAGGCCCTCGTCGTGGCTCGCAGGTTCGTAGCCAACGCCCTGTTCGACGTTGAATTCAACCGAAAGCCGGGCCTCACCACTGTCGAGAGTGGCGAGGTGGTGCTCGGGGTTGACGATCTCGAAGTCGGCGGTGGCCATGATGTCGCCGGCGCGGACTTCGCCTTCACCGTCGACTTCAAGGCGGAGTCGCCCGGGGCGGTCGGCGAGCGAGCGGAGGCGAATTCCCTTCACATTGAGCAGAAATTCGACGACCTCTTCCCGCATGTGCGGGACGGTGGAGTACTCGTGGTGGACCCCATCGATCTTCACCCACGTGACGGCGGTACCGGCCAGTGAATTCAGCAGCGATCGGCGCATGGGGTTGCCAAGGGTGACACCCCAGCCGCGTTCAAGCGGCTCGGCCACGAAGCGCCCGTAGGCCTCTTCGTTTTCCTGGATTGTAATTGCGAGGTCGGGGACCTCTGGTGTTGGCGGCGGCAGTTCTTCCTGAGGAGTAATGCCGTACATTCGTTCGAGCATCGGCGCGAACTACCTCCTGGAGTAATACTCCACTATTTGGCGGGTGTCGATAGCGAGCTCGACGTCGGTCATTTTCGGTGTCGTAACGACTTCGCCAATGGCCTTTTCAGAATCGACATTGAGCCAACCGGGCACTACCGAGTTGGAACCCATGCCGGAAGAAACGATTTCGAACAGCCCGGTGTCTTTCGACTTTTCCCGCCAGCTAACGCGGTCGCCCGGCGTCACCTGGAACGAGGGGATGTTCACTTTTTTGCCGTTTACCTGGATATGCCCGTGTCCGACGATTTGCCGGGCCTGCGGGCGCGAGTCGGCAAAACCGAGCCGATAAACGACATTGTCGAGCCGGCTCTCGAGGAGCTGCAGCAGGCGGTCGCCTGTTACGCCTTCGAGTCGGCTTGCTTTCTTGTAGTAGTTTCGGAACTGTCGTTCGAGCACGCCGTAAATAGCGCGTGCCTTCTGCTTCTCCCGCAGCTGCGTGCCGTATTCAGAAATACGCCGTCGTCGCTGCTGGGTTGATTTGTCGCCCGGTGAGCTCTTTCTTCGCTCCCAGGCGCACTTGCCTGCGGGGCGTGAGCAGAGCTTCATTCCGAAGCGGCGGCAGTCCTTGCATTTAGGTCCGGTGTACCGTGCCATCTAGTTTCCTGGTTACTGTTTATTGCCTGGTTAAAGCTGGTGGAGTCGAAGAGACGGACTGCAAATTGGCAAGGCGCAGCGTCCGTCGGACGACGTGGTTAGACTCGACGCTTCTTTGGCGGTCGGCAGCCGTTGTGCGGGACCGGTGTGACATCGCGTATCGACACCACGCGAATTCCTGCAGCCTGGATTGCCCGGATCGCGGCTTCGCGACCGGAGCCGGGGCCTTTGACCATTACGTTCACGGTTTTCAGTCCGTGTTCGATGGCCGCCCGGGCAGCCGTTTCGCCAGCGCGTTGTGCTGCAAATGCTGTGGACTTTCTTGAGCCGCGGAAGCCCATTGCACCTGCACTACTTTGTGAAATGACGTTGCCCTGCGGGTCGGTCAACGTGATAAGCGTGTTGTTAAATGTTGCGCTGATGTAAGCCTTGCCCTGTGGGACAAACTTCTTCTCGCGTCTTCGTGTTCGCTGCCTTGGCATATTTCTTTCTTGTGTTTCTTTCGTAAAGGGGCGGCTTACACCGCAATGCGTGTTGGTCCAGCTGGAATCCAGCCCTGTTGCCTTAGTGGCCAGCCACTCGCTTCCGGCCAGCGACAGTCTGTCGGCGACCGCGCTTTGTTCGGGCATTGGTCTTCGTTCGTTGCCCCCGGACGGGCAGGCCGCGGCGGTGGCGTATACCCCGGAAGGTTTGAATATCGGTGAGCCGGCGGATGTTCAGCTGGGTTTCGCGTCGAAGGTCACCCTCAATCAGCAGGCCAACCCTGTCGACGGCGCTCCGGACTCTTGCCAGGTCTTCGTCAGACAGGTCTCGAACGCGGGTCGTGTCGCCCATGCCAACGTCGTCCACGATCCTTTTGGATGTGGTGCGCCCGATGCCATATATAGACGTCAGTGCGATTTCGAGTCTCTGGTTGTCCGGAATATTTACACCGGCGATGATCGCCATAAGGCCGATTTCTCCTGTTGCCCGGCTATCCCTGTCGCGCCTTGAGGCGGGGGGTCTGCTTGTTGATTACGTATACGCGCCCCTTGCGGCGAACAATCTTGCTGCCGGGGTGCTTTGCCTTGACCGATGCCTTGACTTTCATGATTTTTCTTCCGTGTGTTGCGACGCTTTGCCTGGGCGCACTGGTGCGGTATTGCTCTCGGGGTTGTTACTTGAACCGGTATGTGATCCGGCCCCGTGTCAGGTCGTAGGCCGAGAGTTCGACGAGCACCTTGTCACCGGGGAGGATGCGAATGAAGTTTTTGCGGATTTTTCCTGATGCGTGAGCGAGGACTTCGTGTCCGTTGGGAAGTTCGATCTTGAAGAAGGCGTTAGGCAACGCCTCGTTAACCAGACCCTCAACCTCGATTGCTTCCTTTTTTGCCAATAAATTTACGATCCCTGGAGTCCCTCCAGCTGTCACTCAGCTGTCAGGACCTTTGGTCCGTCCTCCGTAATCGCTACGGTGTGCTCGAAGTGGCACGAAAGCGCGCCATCTTCTGTGACAACGGTCCATCCGTCGTCGAGCATCCGTGTTCTCCATTTACCGACGTTCACCATGGGCTCTATCGCCAGAACGAGCCCAGGCCGCAGTTCCAAACCCTGGCCAGCAGGGCCGAAGTTCGGGACCTGGGGTGGCTCGTGCAGGTTTTTGCCTATTCCGTGGCCTACGTACTCTCTGACCATCTCATAGGATTTCGGAAGCACGTGGCTTTCGACGGCGTTTGATATGTCGCCAACCCTGTTACCGGGCCGGGCTGCTTCGATCCCCTTTTCAAGCGATTCACGGGTGGTGTCGACCAGGTCGTCCTTCAAAGCTGTTGAAGGTCCGGCGACCTGTGTAACTGCGTAGTCGCTGTTGTACCCGTCTACTATTACGCCACAATCCAGAGTAACTAAATCGCCAGCCTGGACGACCCGATCACCCGGAATTCCGTGAACGATCTCTTCATTTATCGAAATACACGCTGTTGCCGGGAAGCCGTACAGCCCCAGGAATCCTGGTTTTGCGCCTTCCGACTCGATGGCCCGACGAGTGATATCGTCGAGTTCACGGGTGGTGATTCCCTGCTCCAACGCACCGAACGCTTTTCGTACGGCAAACGCGACAATCCGCCCGGCCTCGCGCATAACTTCCAACTCCGCTGCCGTTTTTAACGTGGCAGCCGGAGCGGGTTTACCGCTGGTTGCGAGCCTGGGCGTCGATTTACCGTTCAATGAACGTTCACTCCTAAGTATATCCCAAACTAGAAATCAGTTCGATGGGGTTCCCAGATCGATTACAGGGTAAAGCTTCTCAAACACCTCGTCCGGTGTCCCCGAAACCGCAATATCGACCACATTGCTGCGTTCCTGGTAGTAGTCCAGGACGGGAGCGGTCAGTTCGTGGTAGACCTTCATCCGGTTCTTGACCGCCTCCGGTTTATCGTCGTCGCGAACGTAAACCTCACCGCCGCACCTGTCGCAAATCCCCGTTTTCGATGGTGGATTCGATTCCAGGTTGTACGGTGTCTGGCAGTCGCGGCAAATGGCCCTGAGGGCGAGCCGTCGCACGAGTTCGTCGATGTCGACTGACATGTGCACAACCTGGTCGACATGTGAATCGGATTGTTCGAGCGCTGCATCAAGTGTCGCTGCCTGGGCTACGTTGCGTGGAAAGCCATCGAGCAGCACACCGGTCGGATCGTCGATGTGTCGCATGATCATCTCAACGACGTGTGAGTCGGGAACGAGATCGCCTTTGTCCATGAATTTCTTTGCCAGCATTCCCAGTTCTGAGCCTGAAGCCGTTTCTGAGCGGAGCATGTCGCCAGTTGAAAGGTGTCTCATACCGGTCGCGTCGGCGAGCCTGCGTGCCTGTGTGCCTTTACCCGCACCGGGAGGACCCAGTAAAACGATGCGCATATACGTACAACCCGCTCGTTAGCGGACGAACCCTTCGTAGTTGCGCATCAGCAGTTGTGATTCGAGTTGTCGCATGGTGTCGAGTGCGACACCCACCATGATGAGCAGGCTTGTGCTCTGGATGATGGTGGTGGCATTCGGCAGGTTTGTGACCAGTTGGGCCAGGAACGGCATGATGGCGATGAACCCGAGGAACAACGCACCACCCCAGGTGATCCTCAGCACAACCCGCATCAGGTAGATCTTGGTGGGTGGTCCGGGGCGAATGCCGGGCACGAAACCACCGTTTTTCTGGAGGTTTTCGGCCAGGTTCTGCTGGTTGTGGACAACGAGCGTGTAGAAGAACGTAAAGACCACCACGAGTAGGAAAACAGCGATCCAGTAGATCGTGCTGGTCGGGCCGAACGAGTTCTGGAAGAAGCTGGCGATTGTCGATACGAACCCGCCTGAGCCGTCGTTGAAGTAGCTGGCGACCACCGAGGGCAGGATAAGGATCGAGAAAGCGAAGATGAGCGGGATCATTCCGGCCGCGTTAACCCGCAGCGGAATATGGGTGGCACCTGATTGTCTGTACATCTGGCCGCCCCGGAACACACTGCGTCCGTACTGGACCGGTATGCGCCGCTGGGCCTCTGCAAAGTAGACGATCAGGTAGATGATGGCGAGCGCGATGAATATGAGCATGCCGACCTGGAACATTTGGTCGCGCAACAGCCACAACTGACCGACAACCTGGGGCAGAGTTGAAACGATACCTGCGAAGATGATTAGCGATATGCCGTTGCCGATACCCTTTTCGGTTACGAGTTCACCCATCCACACCAGCAGCATCGTCCCGGCTGTCATGGCGGTGAGAATGGCCACCGTGTTCAGGGTGTTGGCACCGAACCCGATACCGCTGATGGCGGCGCCACCCTGCGAGGTGAACGCGCCGGCGAACAGGTTCAACTGGCCGTAACCCTGTAGAAAGGCGAGCGGGACGGTCAGGTAGTGCGTGTACCTGTTGATGGCCTGACGACCGCCTTCACCTTCCTGGGAGAGGTTCTTCAGCGAGGGAATGATGGGCGTGAGGATTTGCAGAATGATGGACGCGGTGATGTACGGGTACACACCGAGCGCGGCGATCGACAGGTTCCGGAGCGCGCCGCCCGAGAACAGGTCGAGGAACCCCAGCAGCGGGTTGGCTTCGAATGCTGCGGCCAGTGCCTCGCGGTCGACTCCCGGGACCGGGACATGGGCGAAAAATCTGAAGATGACGAGAATCCCCAGTGTGAAGAGGATCCTGAACCGCAGGTCGGGAATGCGCCATGCATCTGCCGCGGCCCGAAACAGTGCCGGTATCGCAGATTCAGACGTTTGGTTGGCCTGGGTCATGTTTACTCAACCGCTTCGGCTTCGGGGGTTTCCTTTGCTGCGTCGGCAGCCGCGTCGGCTCCTGGAGCATCAATTACTGTTACGGTCCCGCCGGCTGCTTCGATCTTTGCCTTTGCGGATTTGCTGAAGGCGTGTGCCGTGACGTTCAGTTTCTTGGTCAGTTCGCCATCGCCAAGAATCTTAATCCTGACGTCCCTTTTGCGAACTATCCGTGCTTCCACGAGCGATTCCGGTGTCACTTTCGATCCGGAACGCAGGCCTGCAAGCGCCGACAGGTTCACGGGCGTGGCCTCGATGCGGAAGATGTTGGTGAACCCGCGCATGTGGGGCAGTCGCTTGATGAGCGGGAGCTGTCCGCCTTCAAACAGGAACGGGACGCTACCGTGCTGCTTCTGGCCCTTTGAGCCGCGGCCGGAGTAGGTACCGGTGCCTGAGCCGTCGCCACGACCGATGCGCTTGCGGGGTCGGCGGGAGTTTTTCGATGGTTTGATCTGGTGGAGTCCGGGCATTTCTTTGTTCTTGTTTAGCTTCCTGGCGGCGTGAGGTGTTTACGGGGACGGGCACGCCTAACTGGTTATTTCGATTCCTCGACTGATACGAGGTGGATGACTCGCTTGATCATGCCACGGGTCGCCGGGGAATCTTCCTGGACGACTTCGTGGCGAATTCTTCGGAGCCCGAGGGCCTTCAGCGTTGCCCTCTGGGCAGGCTTGGTGCCGATGGCACTCCGGGTTTGTGTAATGCGTAGCTTGGCCATGTGATTCCCGACTTATCTACGAACCGGGTTCGTCGCTGGACTTGGTGATGCCTTTGCGCCGCTCAATAGTTGCGACGGGATCGCGGAGTTGGTCGAGGGCGGCGAGTGTTGCCTTGACGATATTGATCACGTTTGGCGAACCGAAGGTCTTCGACAGTACGTCCTTCACACCGGCGGCTTCCATTACGGCGCGGACACCACCTCCTGCAATGACACCGGTGCCGGGTGCGGCAGGTTTCAGAAGTACCTTCGCCCCCGAGAACTTGGATGTGATTTCATGCGGGATGGTCGGCCCGTTTAGTGCAACGTGCTTCATTTCTTTCTTGGCGTATGTCGTTCCTTTGCGAACGGCGTCGGGAACCGCACCAGCCTTGCCGAGGGCAGCTCCGACGTTGCCGTTGCCGTCTCCGACCACGACCATCGCGTTGAAAGTAAGGTTTCGGCCGCCCTTGACGACCTTTGAGACCCGCCGGATCTTTACCACGCGTTCAACGAGGCCCGAGTCTTCTTCTTCGCGCCGCGGGCGACGTCCTCGACGGTCGCCACCGGGACCGCGACCACCGCCACCGCCCGGGCCACCTCGGCCGCCGGGACCTCCAGGGCCACGACCGCGACCACCGCCACCCGGACCACGCCCGCCACCGCCTGGGCCACCCGGACCGCGACCACCGCCGCCTGGGCCGCCAGGACCTCGGCCACCGCCGCCTGGGCCGCCAGGACCTCGGCCACCGCGGCCACCCGGGCCATCGCCACCGGGGGTGCTGTTCCCGCCGGAGCCTTCTCGTGATTCGTTAGGAGTCGTGACCATTTAGAAGCTAAGTCCTTCTGTGCGGGCTGCGTCGGCCAATGCCTTCACCCGACCGTGATATTTGTACCCGCCGCGATCGAAAACAACCTTTGTGATTCCTGCTGCGAGCGCCTGTTTGGCTACCGCTTCACCGACGGTCTTTGCAGTCCCGGTTTTTGTGTCGTTCGATTTGACTTCGAGTGATGTAGCCGCCGCCAGGGTGTGACCGCGGTCATCGTCGATAACCTGGGCATAGATGTGGCTGTTGCTCCGAAATACGGCGAGCCGCGGCCGATCGGCTACGCCGCGCACGTTCTTGCGCACGCGCCTGTGCCTGATCCACCGTTTCCTTGTGTCGAATTTGTTGCTGCCCATTGTTTACATTCCAACTCCGACGGCGGTCTTACCGGCCTTGCGGCGGATGACTTCGTCGGAATATTTAATACCCTTGCCCGTGTAGGGGTTTGGCTTACGGATTTTACGTATTCGAGCCGTCTGATCGCCGACATCTTCTTTGCTCGGACCACTCACGACGATGAACGTCTGGCCGTCGGCAAGGAGGGTGTTGTCGCCAAGTGGCTCGACAACGACGACATGCGAAAGGCCGACACTGATTTCGAGTGCCTTGCCCTTTTGCTGAACCCGGTATCCGGTGCCGATCAGTTCGAGTCGCTTCGAGAAACCGTCGGAGCAGCCGATGACCATGTTGTTCACAAGGCTGCGAGTCAGACCGTGGAGCGCCCGCTGGTCGGGTTCGTCATTAGGACGGCCGACCGTGATCACACCGTCGGCCAGTTCGATTGTCATGGTCGCTGGCAGGGTGCGCGAGAGTTCGCCGTTCTTGCCTTTGACCGAGACGGTGTTGCCATCGATCTTCACATCGACGCCGGATGGCACGGTTATTGGGGCTTGACCTATTCGAGACACTTTTGATCTTCTCTCGTAAATACGTTTTCTGACTTCAATCCTGTTTTCTGTTACTTACCAGACGTAGAAAAGCAGTTCGCCGCCTACGCCCTGCCGCCGTGCCTGTTGGCCGGTCATCACGCCCTTCGAGGTTGACATGAATGCAACACCAAGACCACCGAAGTAGCGCGGCACTTCGTTCTTGCCAACGTAGACCCTGAGGCCGGGTTTGCTGACACGCTTGAGGCCCTGGATAACCGGGGTTTTGTCTTCGTAATA
>JASLNQ010000002.1:0-7897 GCA_030745955.1 Dehalococcoidia bacterium
GAGGGAACAACCAGGCTTGCTCGATGTGCCGCGACGAACATCTCGTATCGAACCGGCTCAAGCGGGCAGTTGTTTCCAATCGAGATCCCTCCGCTCCCATCGAGAAATGGAACCTACGGGCGATCACCCCTGCCAGCCGGACGGCGGCGGAACATTACCTGCCGCAAAAATCATGCGCCGCCCGCGGCCACCGCACCTAGCCCTTGCAGTTGATGATAGCCGAGAGCCGTTGCTCGACCTCGACCAGCGCCTTCGAATCGCTCATCACCTGCTCGATCGGCTTGTAAGCCGAAGGCGCCTCGTCCATGAGCTGGTCCGCCCTGTGCATGTCCCACACGCGGCCCGCGGCATCCATTTCCGATTTGAAATCATCAACGGACAGCGTCCGGCGGGCCTCCCCCCGGCCCAGCATCCGGCCGGCGCCGTGCGGGGCCGTGTTGAGGGCGTCCGCATTGCCCAGGCCGCGAACGATGTACGAATCCGTTCCCATGCTTCCCGGAACGACCCCGGGCATGCCTTCGCAGGCGGCAATCGCCCCCTTGCGAATCAACCAGCGTTCCGGCCTCTGCGAATCCGCCCCTGCCCCCGGTCCTGTCGTTGATTCAGCCGGGTCAAGCGCCTCGGCATAGTTGTGGTGACAATCGAAATCGACTACCCGGTCCGGAGTGATGTGCCGGTGAATGGCCTTCTCGACGGCAGCCATCATTTCGAGGCGGTTCTGCTTCGCCCACCGCTGGGCCCACAGCATGTCGTGGACGTAACTCCGGTATCCGTCGGTCTCCTGCGGCAGGTACGACAAATCACGGTGTTCCAGCTCGATCCCGGCATCTTCACAGTGAACCTTCGCCGCCCTCATCGCCCGGTCTGCGAGCTTGTACCCGACGCCGCGGCTGCCACTGTGGACGACGGCCCACAGGTAGCCGTCCTCATCTTCCGACACCTCGATGAAGTGGTTCCCCGATCCGAGGGTGCCGAGTTGTGCCAGCACCTGCCCTTCGACCAGCGGATCGGCCGGACCGAATTCTGCCGTCACTCCCTCAAGACCCGACTTCGCACTCTCCGAAGGCTGGTCCTGGTTCTTGCCCGTCCCCATCGGGACGGCTTCCGTGATCGTCTGGAAGATATCCTGCCGGGCGTCATTGTCGAGATCGCTGGCCCGCGCATCGAACCTGATGGCGTGCATGCCGCACCCGATATCGGGCCCCACGGCTGCGGGAATTAGTCCTCCTTCCATGACGATCACCGAACCCACCGTGCCGGCCCCGCCAACACCGGCGTGACAGTCGGCCATCAGGCGCACCGGCTCCTTCACCAGCGGGTGGCGGGCCATCGACAGCGCCTGGTCGATGGTGGTCTGCTCGATAATGGACGCATAGGCCCAGGCTTCGCGACCATCGCCTGCGGGCATCACGACAGGGAGTTCAGGCGTTGTTTCCTTTCGCATCGTTGTGGCCTCCCGGTGAACTGGGTAATCCGGGAACATCGAGCCGGGTAAGAATGGACGGTCTTGCGGGTCCATCCCCCGTTGTCGACCGGTGCCAGGGTATGAGCTTAACGATGAGGTCAACTGCCATCATCGGTCACCCTCAAAAATAACCAGGAACGCCGCCCGCCGAAGTGGCAGGGCATAGCTGGCGCGAACCGGGCATTGGCCGGGCCTGCGCACCCCGCGGCCTATGCCCCGGTGGGCGGTGTCGTCGTACCGTTGCCGTGGCCCTCGTGCATCGTCGGGTCGTTGTGCGTGAACACGCCAAGGTCCCGCCCCTGGTGAACGTGAATCACCAGGTCGTCGCGCTCAACCCCAATGGCATCGGTCAGGTCCTCGTCGATCATATTCATTATTTCCTGGATCGCTTCCTGCGTTAGCGCTTCGGAAACAACGAGCGTCCCGTGGACAATACCGGGTACGAAGTGAAGGTCCAGCCGGCCTACCGACTTCCCTTCCTCGAAAATCGTGTAGCACTCTCCGTTGGCCGTGCGTACTTCTCGTTCGAAATAGAATGGTGGCATGGTGGTTACTGCCTGATCTGGCCCTGTCCGCGGACCTTCCACTTGTAGCTGGTAATTTCCTTGAGTCCCATGGGACCGCGGGCGTGCAGCTTGCTGGTCGAAATCGCCACTTCTGCGCCGAGTCCAAATTCGCCGCCATCGTTGAAATAAGTCGATGTGTTGGCAAATACAACGCCAGAATCGACTTCGTTGAGGAAACGCTCAATCGTTTCGCCGTTTTCAGAAACAACAGCCTCAGAGTGCTTTGAGCCGTATTCCGCGATATGTTCCAGCGCTTCGTCCATGGAATCGACGATCTTCACGGATGCGATCAGGGCAAGGAACTCGGTGCCGAAATCGTCAGACTTTGCCGGAACTACTTTTACACCGTCAGCAAGCGCGTCGAGAACGCTCATCGCACGGGTATCGGCACGAAGTTCAACTTTGTGAACCCCGAATTCGGTGGCCAGATCAGGCAGGAATTCCCTCGCGACAGCCTGGTGTATCAGCACAGTGTCGAGGGCATTGCACACGGTTGGTCGCCGGGTCTTTGCATTTACGACTATGGCCAGTGCATCATCGAGGTTCGCATCGGCGTCGACGTACGTATGGCAAACACCGACGCCGCCGGTAATGGCGGGCATCTTCGCGGTTTCCCCTACGAAATTGACCAGGCTGGCGCTGCCGCGGGGAATCATCAGGTCGATTACGTCGTCCATCTCGAGCATCTCTTTGATGAGCGCCCGGTCGGTCGATTCGACAAACTGGACCACGTCGCGCGGTATTCCCGCGCTTTCAATGGCGTCTTTCACGATGCCTGCGAGCACGGTGTTCGTGCGGATGCATGCCCGGCCGCCCCGTAGCACGACACCGTTGCCCGACTTGAGGCAGAGCGTTGCGATGTCGATCGTGACGTTGGGACGGCTCTCGAAGATCACCCCGATTACACCGAGTGGCACCCTGACGCGTTCCAGTTGAAGGCCGTTGGGCAGTTCACGCTGCTCAAGGACCTCTCCGATCGGGTCGTCGAAAGCGGCAATATTACGGGCGGCGTCGGCCATTTGCTGGACACGGACATCGCTCAGCGTCATCCGCTCGAGCCCCTGGAAGTCGAGCCCATCACGCTCTGCCGTTACCAACTCCTGCTCATTGACGCGCAATATCTCCTCACGGTTTGCCTCAATGCCGTCGGCGATTGCGTTGAGGGCTGCGGTTTTCACTTCGGCAGATGTCGCAGCCAATCGGCGAGAAGCCATGCTGGCCGCTCGCGCCTGGTCGTGGAGTGTTGTTGCAGTTATAGTCATATCAGTG
This sequence comes from Dehalococcoidia bacterium, assembly GCA_030745955.1. The sequence goes on from JASLNQ010000002.1 coordinate 3,301, forward strand.
GCTCGATAATGGTGAAATTCGTAGTTGTCAGCTTACAGTGCAGGCCCGTTTACGGCAGCGCCAGGTTGTTGCGGTGAATCACTTCGGCCCCGTAGTAGTGGCCCAGGAGTTCCGGTAGTGCTTTTGAATTCTTGCCTTTGATCAGTTCGACATCGCCCGACGGGTACGCGGCGAGGCCCCAGCCAATGGTGGTCCCGTCGATCTCCGTCACCTCAATGATATCGCCCCGCTCGAACGGACCGGCGACCGAAACGATCCCGACCGGCAAAAGGCTGTTGCCGCGGTTCTTTATGGCGTTCGAGGCCCCGGCATCGACAGTCACGCTGCCACGGTGCTCGGAACGGCCCGTCAGGATCCAGCGTTTCCGGCTTTCCGGGCGCGACACACCGGGCTCGAAACGGGTGCCGATACTCTCGCCATTGCAGATCGACTCGATGACCCCGGCAACGTGCCCCGAGGCGATCACCATGGGAATCCCCGAGTCCATCGAGAGCCTCGCCGCGTCGAGCTTGCTGGCCATCCCGCCGCTGCCACGCCTGTCGTGCGGGCCGCGTGCGGACGCCTCTATCTCGTCGGTAATCTCTACAACAACCGGTATGAGTTCTGCGGCGGGATCGGTGTGTGGGTCGGTCGTGTACAGGCCGGCCATGTCGCCGAGTAGTATCAGCAGATCGGCGTCGACGGTGTTTGCCACCATCGCCGAAAGGTGGTCGTTGTCGCCGTAAACCTCACCCGCGAGCTCTTCGACCGCCACCACGTCGTTTTCGTTGAGCACGGGCACCGCGCCGATCGACAGCAGCGCTTCAAGGGTGTTTCGGACATTCAGGTAGCGGGCACGGCTCTGGAGGTCGCCGCGCGAGATCAGCGCCTGCGCCACCTCGACACCGTACTCGGCGAAAATCTGCTCGAAAGTCATCATCAGCTGTGGTTGACCGAGCGCCGCAAGCGCCTGCCGGTACGCTACAGTGCCCTGCTGCAACCTGTCCCTGCCCGGCGTTCTCGATAGCGATTCACGTCCGGCTGCGACTGCACCGGAACTGACGACCAGGACCTCGATTCCCGATTCCCTTACCGCAGCGATCTGCCGGAAGATCTTGCCGATCGTCTCCAGGTCGAGCGAGTCCTTCCCGGCGGTGAGCAGGTTGGTGCCAAGCTTGATGACCACCCGTCCCGGCCGCCCGGAACCAACGCGTGATCCTTTATCAGGTTTTGTAGACGCCATCAGGTGATTGTCTCGCAAACCCGGTACCCGGTGCTGAGATAGCAGCCGAAATCGGTCGTGGTTATTTTGTATCGGAACCCCGCCCGTTTGCTAGCATGGAACAACACGAAGGCCACCGGTTTTTTTGACCGATGGTCGTATCCGTGTGTTGGTCACGTCTTGTGGCCATGAAAATGCGAAGCCCGTTTCAGGGTATTCGGAAGTGTGAATGAGTCTGTCGGGGTTGCTCCCGCTGCTTGGTGAAACCGAGCAGTTCGCGGCGCTGCTAAACAGCCTCCGTGCCCCCCGGGCGCAGGCTGCGGTAATCGCGCCAGACCCCGCCACTGAATGTACAGTGGCGGCCCTCTGGCGCGAGTTCGGCGCGCCCGTTTTCGTTTTAACCCCGAATCCCGAGTCGGCCAGAAAACTCCACGACCGGCTGTTCACATGGCTCGGTGACGACGCTCCAATCTTCCATTTTTCAGAGTCGGAAGACATCCCGTTCGAGCGCTACATCCCCGATCTCGGTGCCAGCCACCAGCGCCTGCGGGCCCTCGCCGCCCTGCGGGGTGAAGTGAAGGGAGCCAGGCGGCCGCTTGTCGTAGCTTCGGTCAATGCGGCAACCCAGGCCACGCTTGAGCGGACGGTATTCGATTCAGCAACCCACACGCTCGCCGTACGCGACCGGATCAACCTCGATGCGCAGATCCGCATGTGGCTCGAAATGGGTTACGTCGTTGAGCCAACGGTCGAGATCCCCGGGACGATGTCGCGACGCGGCGGAATCCTCGACGTGTTCCCGGTCTCACGCGACAGGCCGGTCCGCATCGAGCTGTTCGACGACGAGATCGAAAGCATCCGCCAGTTCGATCCCGCCACGCAGCGGTCGGGGAAGAAGATCCGGTCCGTAACGGTCCCGCCCGCGCACGAAACCCTCCCCCGCCTGGCCAGCGAAGACCGCGTACAGGAACTACTCGGCAAGATGGACCTGCTCGGCACTTCCGAGGAGGCCCAACGCCGCATTCCCTCGGAACTCAGCCAGGCACTGGCGGGTGAAACACCAGACGAGATTTCGTTCTACGCAGGCTTCTTCAATTTTGGCAACATATTCGACTACCTGCCCGCAGAGAGCCTGACGATCGTGCTGCGCGCTGGCGCGATCGAGGAGACTTCACGCTCCCTCGATCACCGCATGGCGAGGTTGCGGGCCACCAAAGAAAAGCGCGGTGAAGTGCCGGTAGGGTTCGCACAGCCCCACATCGAGTGGGGATTCTTAGCCGACGCCATGCACGCCCGACCAAAGCGGGTTGAACTCTCGCCCTGGGGTATCGATTCCGAACTCCCCGGCGGCTCGCTCTCCCTCCCGCTCAATCCTTCGGCGCTCTCCGGCGGCGGGGTCGAGAACGCGCTGTTCGTCGTCAGGAACGGCATCGCGGAACAGAAGCGGACGATCGTAATTACGAACCATGCCCGGCGGTTCCATGAACTGGCAGCCGAGCAGGGCATCGAGACGGCCCTAAAACCGACCATCGCTGCCGTTCCGGAGCCGGGTGAGGTTCACGTGGTGGCGGGCCACTTGCTCTCGGGCTTCTCGATAGACGCGGCCGACGGCACGACGGTCTCGGTCATGAGCGACGCCGAGATCTTCGGTATTCAAAAAGAGCGCCGCCGCGTTCGAAAGCGGCCCATGCGCAAGGGGCCGGCACTCGAACAGCTTAAACCGGGCTCGTATGTTGTTCACGTCGAGCACGGTGTCGCCCGGTTCACAGGCACCAAGGTCATGGGCTCCGAGGGCCAGGAATATCTCGTCCTCGAATACGCCGAAGAAGACAAACTCTACGTCCCCACCGAGCACCTCGACCGGATACAGCTCTATCACGGCACCGCCGATGCCCCGCCCCGGCTCACCCGCCTGGGTACGCAGGAATGGAACAAGGCACGCGCCCGGGCGAAGCGGGCGACCGAACAGCTTGCCGGTGAACTGATTGCCCTCTATGCAGCCCGCCAGGTAGCGACCGGCTTCGCGGCAACCCCCGACACCCCGTGGCAGGACTCGCTCGAAGCCAGCTTCCCGTACGAGGAAACGCCCGACCAGCTCGTAACAATCGACGATGTAAAGGCCGATATGGAGTCGCAAAAACCGATGGACAGGCTCGTCTGCGGCGATGTCGGCTACGGCAAGACGGAAATCGCCCTGCGCGCCGCATTCAAGGCCGTTCAGTCGGGCCGGCAGGTCGCGATCCTGGTCCCGACGACCGTGCTCGCCCAGCAGCACCTCGAAACATTTGCCGAACGGCTCGAACCGTTTCCCGCTGTCGTCGAAATGCTTTCACGGTTCAGGAGTGACCGGCAGCAGAAAGATATCGTCGGGCGGTTGGCAAACGGCAGCGTCGACATCGTCATTGGCACGCACCGCCTCCTGCAGAAAGACATCCGCTTCAAAGACCTCGGACTGGTCATCATCGACGAGGAGCACAAGTTCGGCGTCTCGCACAAGGAACGGCTCAAGCGCCTCCGCACCCAGGTCGACGTGATGACGCTCAGTGCTACACCCATCCCGCGGACGCTGCACATGTCGCTCGCCGGTGTCCGTGACATGAGCACGATCGAGACACCGCCCGAAGAACGGCTGCCGATCAAGACCTACGTTTCGGAAGAGTCCAGCGACCTCACCCGCGAGGCGATCCTACGGGAGATCGACCGCGGCGGCCAGGTGTTCTACCTTCACAACCGGGTCAAGGACATCGAGCTCGTTGGCAACAAGATTCAAAAGCTCGTGCCCGAAGCGAATATCCAGATCGGGCACGGGCAGATGCCTGAAGACGATCTCGAAACTGTCATGGCGGCATTCGAGCGCGGCGATTTCAATGTGCTGCTGTGCACGACGATCATCGAGTCGGGGCTCGACCTGCCGAACGCCAACACGCTGATAGTCGACCGGGCCGACATGTTCGGCCTGTCTCAGCTCTACCAGCTGCGGGGCCGGATCGGGCGGGGCACCAACCGTGCCTACGCCTATCTGATGGTCCCACGCGCAAAACAGCTTACCGAACAGGCCGAGCAGCGACTCAACACCATCCTCGCGGCCACCGAACTCGGTGCCGGGTTCCAGATCGCACTGCGGGACCTCGAGATTCGCGGGATCGGTAACCTGCTGGGCGCCGAGCAGTCGGGGCAGATTTCAGCGATCGGGTTCGACCTCTATACGAAGCTCCTGGCCGAGGCAGTCCGCCAGTTGAAGGCTGCCGACAGCGACGACGGTTCCGCACCGCCGCCGTTGCCGGAATCCTGCTGCGCGCCCGGACCACCGGTGGCCAGCACCAGCAGGCACTCCTCACAGTACATAATGAACCAGAGGAGATACTCCAGCACCAGCGTGTACTCGTTGCCCTCCTC
>JASLNQ010000002.1:7907-14173 GCA_030745955.1 Dehalococcoidia bacterium
CGGCTGGCCAGGATTCAGAACGATTCAGAAATCGATGACATCGACGAGGAGATCCGAGACCGCTTCGGCCCGATGCCCACTTATGTGAAGCTGCTGATGAAGACAGTGCGGATGCGCGTGATGGCCGAGCAGGCCGGGATCGAGTTCGTCAGCGCGAAAGAGACGCGGGCGACCCTGATGCTCAAGGAGCCTACCGGCGGTGCGCGCTCCCCGCTCCAGAAGCAGATCGGCTCCGGCGTCGATGTCGGTCACATGCAGATCAGGGTCGAGATCGACCGCGACGACCCCGAGTGGATCGACGAGCTGATGGCGGTCATCGAGCAGGTGCACCTCTTCCAGGAGCGGATGCTCCAGATGATGGCCATGGGTGGCGCGGACGCGCTCACCGGAACATCGATCAGCGCCGGCTAGCGATCGCGCGTTTCATCGGTAGCGAGGTCGCTCTCTCCCGGGCCGGTTGCTCCTGTTCAAGAAGCACTTTGCCCACTCGGCGCGCCCCCGGTCGGGTCAACTCCCCGGCACTGCCTGTTGTACCCTGCGCTCCGAACAAACCCGGAAAATAAATTCACACTGGAGCCAGCATGGGCGCAAAACGACCCTTAACCCCTGAAGTCACGATCATCGGATGTGGGACACCGACGCCGTTGCCAGAGCGGTTCGGCTCTTCATACGTCGTGCAGATCGGCGATGAGAAGTTGCTCTTTGACTGTGGCCCGGCAACCACCTGGAAGCTGGCCCGAAACGGCATTGCTACCACGGAGATCGACAACGTCTTTTTCACCCACCACCACTTCGACCACGATGCCGACTTCCCGACTTTCATACTGACCCGCTGGGACCAGATGGTCCCGACCGACAGAGTGCTCAACGTGTACGGCCCGCGCCTCACAGAGGAGTTCACCAACGGGATTATCGACGAGGACACCGGTCTTTTCGCCCACGACTGGAAGGCCCGCGTCAGCCACCCCGCCTCGCAAATCACGTTTGCCGACCGCGGGGGCGTTCTACCCCGCAAAAAGCCCGAAGTCGACCCCCACAACATGGGACCGGGCCTGATCAAGTCGGGTGCGAACTGGGAGATAACTGCGGCCCCGGCAGATCACGTGCAGCCGTACCTCGATTCACTCGCCTACCGTATCGACACCTCCGATGGATCGGTCGTCCTGACCGGTGACACCGCCCCCTGCGACACCGTGACCGACCTGGCCCGCGGGGCGGACGTGCTGATGATGATGTGCTGGGAATCGCACGACCGGATGCACGGCAACGAACACGCCATGTCGTCGTCATCGATCCGCGGCGCCGCCGAAACCGCAGCCGAAGCGGGTGTGAAGCAACTGGTGATGGTCCACATCGGGGCACGCCTCACCACCGCCGAAATGAAAGGCCCGCGTGAGATCGAAGCGGCGAAGGCGTGGGACGGCAGGATCATCTGGGGCGACGAGATGATGAAGGTCCCCTGGCCGGTGTGACCCGGCGGCCTTATCCAGAAAGCTGATTGCATATCGACCCCCAGCCCATCCCGGCACACAAAAGTTTCTACCGGCGATTGTCCGGTGGGCCAGGGCGCGGCAGCCCTGACCCGGCGTTACGATGTTGCGGCCATGACCACAACCGACAAGAAATATCCGAACCCGAACCCGCTCGACATCACCGTCGAAAACGACCTCGAACTCGTCACTCGCGATGGTGTGACGCTGCGGGCTGACGTATATCACCCGACGGGTGACGGAACGTACCCGGCGTTGGTATGCCGAACGCCGTACCAGAAGCTGACTCCCCGCTACATCGAGGTCGCAACCGATCTCGCCCGGCGCGGCTACTGCGTCGTGATGCAGGACTTCCGGGGCCGCTATGCCTCTGACGGCGACTACGAGTGGATGTGGCGAGAGCGCACCGAGACCCACGACACCACCGACGGCCACGACACGATCGAGTGGGCGGCACGGCTCCCGTGGAGTGACGGCCGGGTTGGCACCTGGGGTCACTCGAACGCCTCGTGGGCGATCTGGATGATGCTCGACTCGCAGCCACCGAGCCTGGCATCGACGCTGGCGAGTGGCATTTCGCAAAACATCCTCGATATCAACTTTGGCGTGTTCGAAACGGGCCGCCGGCTTGAGTGGACCTACATGATGGCCGCCGATATGCGCCGCCGGGCCGAACTCACCGACGGCCCGACCACCCCGGACGAAGCATCCCGCCGCTGGAACGAAGTCGAGCGCGGCAAGTATGTCTGGTGGCTGCCGCTTGGCGATATTCCGGGCGAAGTGTTCTCGGAGCTGAACGGCCAGTTGCAGGAGTACCACCGAAACCAGAACGGGGAGTACCAGCACTTCGGCGATATCCACCCGAAGGTCAAGACGCCGATCTACCAGGTCACCGGGTGGTGGGACCGGCTCATTGGTACGGTCGACAACTTTTCGGGAATCACCGGCAATGGGCCGAAGGAACTACGTGACAGGCACCGGTTGATCATCGGGCCATGGGGCCACGACGCCACCCAGTTCACTGGCAAGATCGGTCCGGTCGACTACGGCCCGGATGCCGCGACCACCTACGCCGAGTTGATCGCACGCTGGTACGACTTCGACCTCAAGGATGCCGACAACGGGATGGCCGGGGAAGCCCCGGTGCAGCTGTGGGTGCTGGGTGAGGACAAATGGCGCGGCGAGAACGAGTGGCCGCTCGAACGGACCGAGTACACGAACTTCTATCTCCATTCGCAGGGGGGCGCGAACACCGTCGCCGGAGACGGGTCGCTATCGCCCAACGCCCCGTCAGGCACCGAAACCGAGGCTGACGAGTACGACTATGACCCCCGCGATCCCGTGATGAGCCTCATGCGGGCCGATTCCCAGGCAGCCCCGGTCGATCAGTCGCCGCACGACCACCGGGATGACATCCTCGTTTACGAATTCCCTGTGTTCGACTCGGAGCTCGAGCTCACCGGCCCGGTTTCGCTGAAGCTGTGGGCCAAAACCGACGGCCCCGACACCGACTGGACCGCAAAGCTCGCCGTGGTTTACGAAGATGGCCTGGCGGTGAACCTGACCTACGGGATAATGCGGGCTCAGTACCGGGACGGATACGAGGACCCCACGCTGCTGGAGCCCGGCGAGGTCTGCGAGTACACCATCAAGCTGAACCCGGTCGGCTGCCTGTTCAAACCCGGTCAGCGGCTGCGGCTGTATGTTTCGAGCTCGGATTTTCCGAACTTCGACCGGAACCACAACACCGGGAACGACTACTGGTCCGACCCCGAATTGCGAGTTGCGCACCAGGCCGTTTTCCACACGCCAGACCGGCCGTCGCACCTGGTGCTGCCGGTGATACCCCGTTCGAACGGCTAAGCGGGGCGGGACGACTGGGCTGGCTGTAAACGCTCCGAATCGACGGGACCTGCTGAATAAAACCGAGTGGGCCAGTGGGCAGTACGGCTAGTCGCCGTCGCTGGTGCTCCGCTCCAGCGGGAGCACGATCCGCAGCCTGGTGCCCTTCGACTTCGCAGGCACCACCGTGATATCGCCGCCGTGCTGCCTGACGATCGTCCTCGCAACGTAAAGGCCAAGACCGGTCCCCGGCACTGCCCTGATATGTTCGTTGTCGGCCCGGTAGAACGGGTCGAACACAACCTCGCTCTCGGCCGGATCAATTCCCGGACCCTCATCGGCGACCTCGATCTGAACATCCTTAACCAGTAGTTGCATGTCCACCGTGATATTCGACCCCTGCGGCGAGAACTTGCTGGCGTTGGATACCAGATTATTGAGGACCTGGATCATCCGTGAGCGGTCGAGGTCGAGGAGGAGTGTTGCGGGCTCGAGGCTGGCGACAAGCTTCTGCCCGCGGTGCTGGATCACCGGGGTTAGCGATTCACAGACCTCCGTGACAATCTCAACGAGATCTGTCGGGCTCAACATCAGGTTGAACTCACCGCGTTCTATTCTCGACACGTGGATCAGGTCGTCCATCAGTTCGGACAGCTGGGCGGTGTTGCGCGACACCGCGTCGAGTTGCTGGAGCTGGCGCTCGGTGAGGGTCCCGTCCCTGTTATGGGAGAGGATGTCGGTAAAGGCAGAGATGCTGGTGAGGGGGGTGCGCAGTTCGTGGGTGACCATTCCGAGGAACTGCTCACGCATGCGCTGGATCTGCACGAGCTCCTGGTTCTGTGAAGCGAGGCCCTTTGTGCGCTCCCGCTCCACCGCAAGAATGGTCTGGTTCTCGGCAAGTTGCGCACGGGCAATCGCGCCGGACAGTTGTTCGGCCACCAGTGTCAGGAACCGATCGAGTGAGTTCGGGAATGAATCAATGGATATTGATCGGAACTGAAGGCTTCCTACAACTTCACCCCGGGCAATTAGCGGGACTGCGACTCCAGATTTGAAACCGGGTGTAAGCCAGGCGGTTTCTGCAGATTGTTGACCTTCGTCATTTGCGCTGATACGAACGATCCGGGTGGACCGAATCGCCTCTTCGGTCAGGGTCCCTGCGATCGGAGTCGCTTCGTCGGGCTGTACTCCGGCAATTGGTATTCCGGAAATATGGCGGTCGACGATCTCGCCTGCGGCTTCATCGACCATGTTCACGAAGACCGTATCGAACTCAACCATCGTTGTCAGCGCACCGGCCACTTCATCGAAGATCTCGCCGATATCACTGCTTGCCCCAAGAATCTGGCCAATCCGGGCGAGCGTCGACTGTTCCCGCAGTTCGGTCGAAAGACGCTCGTTCACCTGATGGTAGGCGATGGCACCGGATAACTGCGCGGCGGCCTGGAGGAGTATCTCGTCGGACACCTCGTCGAAGGCGGAGTCCTTTAGCGACGAGAGCAGGACAGCCCCGAATGTGATGCCATCGGAAACAAGCGGCACGCCGACTGCCGACCGGGTTCCCGGCGAACTTTGAACGCTCACGACCGGGATTCCCTCCCTGTGCTCGCCATCAGGCTCAACCGTAATCCGCACCGGGGTGTCGGAGGCAAGGACCAGGGCAGTGTGTGTGCCACCGAGTGGCAGCGTGCGCAGGGGCCGGAAACCACCGCTGTCATAGTCAAAGTCAAGGTCGCAGAGGACCGCCAGCGTGCCCGACTCGATATCCGCGGTGGTGATCCGCAGGTCGTCGAATTCGACTAGCCGTCTCAAGACCGGGACGGCTCGCGCGAACACGCTGTCGATATCGAGGGCAGAACCAACTATCTGACCGATCTCCGCGAGTGCGACGGTTCGGTGGAAATCGGACTCAAGCTCTCGATTTACCAGCAGGTAACCGATCGCACCCGATACGTGAGTGGCGATCCTGTCGAGTAGCAGTAACTCGTCCTTGCCAAGGGCGGTTTCATCGTTTGCATACAGCAAAAGGGCACCGACAGCCGCACCCTGCCACCACAGGAACGTCGTGCACGCAACGTTGGTGCTCTGCGCCACCCTGGTCGCATAAGGAGGAAAGGCGGCCGCGTGCTTTTCTAGTAGCTCGCGGCCCAGCAGGGTTGACGTCTGCTCGCTCAAATCTGCCAGCAGCCCCTGTGGAAACGTTGCAGATAGCCCGTTAATGCGAGCGTGGCCCTCGCTCTGGCTGAACTGGTAGATATCGGTGACGGTGCGGGTGTCCGGCTCGAAAACCGCGACTGATGCCCGCTCAACGCCAAATCTCTCTCGGAACAACCGGGTGAAGTTCTCAAACCCGTCTTCAACCGAGTCGGCAGCACTGATCGCCTCGGCCATCTCGGAAATCGCAAGCTGGTCGAGAAGATCGGATTCCAGTTGTTGATTCAGTCCGATATAACCGATCGAGCCTGCAACCTGTGCGGCAACGTGGCCCAGCAGGTCCAACGAATCCTGTGTCAGCGATCTCTCGTCGCGCGACCAGATCGTCACTGAACCAATGGTCCGCCCCTGCCATTCGAGTCCGACAGCCGCCATTGCCACAAAACCCTGCTCAAGCCGGGTGCCCATTGGCTCGTAGATCTTCGCCAGGTCCTGCATCTCGTCACGACCCAGCAGACCGGGTGTGGGATTGAGGAGCAGCTCGATGAGCGGGGTCGGGATTCGGTAACCCGTGATGACCGGGTTAAGTCTTGCGTTCTGTCGGTCGTAACCGGCTTCGTTGGTAACCGAATTCGGGTTTTCGCTATAGGTGCCGATTGAAGCACGATCAACATCGAAGAGGTCGACAAGGTCTCGCACAAACCTCTCGAGACCCGGCTCGACAGAGGTTTCGGACATCACCGACCGTGTCAGGTTGCCGACGGCCTGGTCGATAATCGC
>JASLNQ010000002.1:14183-21415 GCA_030745955.1 Dehalococcoidia bacterium
TCGCCTGCTGTTCCAGCAGATCGATACGGTCTGAAGCCGCAATGGCAATCAACTCCGCCTGTTGCGTCGCGTAGTTGTCGACGGCCGATTGCGCGTCGGTCCACAGTTTCGCTGAAAATGCATTGATCAGGCCGGGCAGGTCGGATGGAGCAACCAGGCCACGTTCGCTCGCGAGCACAAAAAACAGGTCGGTCACATGTGGTAGCGCAGCAATGTATCGGCGGGTGTCGAGACCGTGGACGAAGTCGGAACTGCGAGTGTCGCGGTCGAATGGTTCGCACCCAAACAGGCTCAGAAAATACGTCTTGAACTGGAATTTCGACTGTTCGAGATCACAGGGTTTCAGTTCGAGAGAACCGAAATCCGAGTCCGCGAGCAGTCGGGCGTATAGATCGCTTACCAGCGAATCCACGATGTCGCGTGCAAGCTCCGCGTTTTGCCGCGCCAGGAGCTTAACGTCGACCGAAGAAATCGCGACCCGATCGAGGCGCTCCAGTCGTTTTGCATCTTTGTGTTTGCGGTCTTTACCGTCGTCAGTAGCCATCGAAACCAATCACATTGCTGTGTCCGATCAGACTTACCCAGCCCACCAGACGGTACCCCATGCAGGCAAAATATATCAACCGGCCCCAATTGCTCCAACTGTGGAAACACCAACACCGGCGAGATAGGGTAGGGATGAGTCCAGGTTGGGCACACGTCGCCCCGCTATGGTTGGCGCACCGAAAAATGACGCTCCTGAGCAGGCGAAGAAATGACGGGTCAGCAAAGTGATTACTTCGAACATGTAAGGGCGCCGGGCCGCGTGTTCGCGTTCCTGGGCCTGCTGCTCGGTGCGACCGCCGGTGTCCTGACCGGGATCGCTATCAAGGGCCTGATCGATGAACCCCTGGTGACGGGCGGGAGTGCGGTTGTGTTTTACGCCGCGTTCGGCGCCAGTTCACTGATAACCCTGTTCGTGATGCTCAATTACCTGATTATGAGCCTGCAGGTCTCAGACGATGGAGTCGGCATCAAGATCGGTATGAAATCAGCTTCGATCGCACTCGGCGATATCGAGGCGGTACGTGTCGCCGACACCGAATCGAGAATGTCACGCGCGATGAACAGAGAGGGTCGCACCATCACACAGATGTGGACGGTGCTCGGGGTGGGCTCAGGGATCGAAATCGATTTTTCGGCAGGACGCGGGAGCGGTGATGACGCCAGCTCCCAAATCGGCAACGCGCAAACGTGGTTCGTCGCTTCCTACAACCCGGCAACACTATGCGAAAAGCTTGAACTGCTGATCACAAAGCACCACCCCGAGTCCGTAACCTCCAGTGACCCCGAGCCTCCAACATTGTCATCCTGAATTCATTTTCAGGATCGGTGTCCGACACAAGACAACTCTTCCGATTTGGCCGGTGGTCGACTTACCTTCGGGAATTGTGATGGTCCCTGTTCCGGCGTGGCAGACGATAGCAGGGTGGAAATTGGCTGTATCGCTGGGCTCCTGCGTGGGCCGGTGATCCTGAAAATGAATTTAGGATGACAGTGGCGAATGTCGGGATGACAATGGGTGGTTCAGGAGCCACCACCAAAACGCAAGGACCTGACCGATTCAGCCACCCCCCCACCTGCCATCGTCCTCCGAACCCGGCTCCTCGAACTCCCACCCCCGCGCGTCACCTGAGCCCCGCAGTCGCCACGTCAAGCGCCTCCACTTCGTCCGGGTCAAGCCGCCACGTCATCGCCGCGGCGTTATCAACCACCTGCCCGGCAGATTTCACCCCGGGAATCGGCAAAACGCCCCTTGCGACAAGCCAGTTCAACGCGACCTGCGACGGCGTGGCTTCGCGTGCGCTGGCGATGTCCCTCGTGAGTCCGATCAACGGTGGGAGCAGTCCCAGGCGTCGACCTGCCCATCGCCACCGGCGCAATAGCGGGGGTGGGTATCCGGGTCCGTATTTTCCGGTCAGCAATCCCTCTGCGAGTGGGCCGTACGCGATCACGGAAACGTCCAGCTCCCGACAGGCTTTAATCACACCGTTCGTCTCGACCCTGCGGTTCAGCAGGTTGTAACCGACCTGGTTCGACGTCAGGACGAGTCCACGCTTTGCCAGGGCGTCATGCGCCCGTCGTGTCTGATCCGCCGAAAAGTTTGAAACCCCAACGGCCCTCACCAGCCCGTCTTCGGCGGCGTCGGCGATCGCATCGACCCAGTACATAAAGCCGCGCGGCCGGTTTGGAAAGTGAACCTGGTACAGGTCGACCGACTCCGCATTAAGCCGGTTGAGGCTGGCCTCCAGGGCGCGTCGGAGCGACGACCGGTGCCAGCGCCACGGATACGGGAAGAACTTAGTGGCGACCACGGGGTTTGCACCGGCTGGCCCACCAGGCATCGTGTTCGACGCCGACATGTTTTCGCCGGGTGCGTTTACGAATCGGCCCAGAATTCGCTCCGAACGGCCCCTGCCGTAAATCTCTGCCGTGTCGAACCAGTTGACTCCGTGTTCGATCGCCGCCGCGAACGCCCCTGCGAGGTCATCGTCGTTGTACTGCCTGCCGTAGCCCCAGTAGAACCTCCCACCCCACTGCCATGTCCCAACGCCAACCGGGTTTACCTCGACGCCGCTCTGGCCGAGCTGGACTCGCGACTGAACCTGCGAGGCCGGTTTACTTTTCTGACCGTCAGCCATCTCTCCCTGCCTGTGCCGCACTCCGAACAACGCAACGCCAACTATCACTCCCGCTACATACGGTATCTTGATTCTCACGCTGCCCGAAGACAACGCCCACACGCCGCACGCAGACCGGGCAAACCCGCCGGGCCGATGGCATTGCTACCGCCACGATACTGTCTTAGTCTTCCGGCAGCTTTTCGAAATTACCGCTCGCCCGACCCGCCAGACCGCTGGCCGCAAGCCCGATGGAGTCCAAAATGCCTGACAGGCCAAACATCGTCTTCCTGTTCCCCGACCAGTTCCGCGCCGACTTCGCTGGCTGCAACGGTGCCGATTGGCTCAGCACCCCCAACATCGACTCCATCGCCGAAAACGGGGTGCGTTACACCAACTCGTTCTCCGCCTCGCCGGTCTGTGTCCCCGCCCGCACAGCCCTGCTTACCGGCATGAACGCGGTCCGCAACGGCGTTACCGGAAATCTCCACAACCTGCGTGCCGACTGGCGGGAGGCAGGACTCCGCACCTGGCCCGAGATCCTGGGCGAGAACGGCTACTACACCGCCGGTATCGGCAAGATGCACTTCTACCCGTGGGACGAACGACGGGGCTTCCAGTACCGGGTCATCTGCGAGGACAAGCGATGGCTCGAGGTGCGAGACGACTACTACCACTACCTGCGCCAGCATGGGCTGAAGAAGCTCCACGGCAACGCAATGGCGGGCTACCACGAGAACAAGGGCGCAGTGATCCACAATATCCCCTGGGAGCACTCGTGGGATCACTTTGTCGGCTCCGAAGCGGTGAAGTTCATCGAGGAATACGGTTCCGACCAGCCGTTCGCCATGATGGTCGGCTTCCCCGGCCCGCACTGCCCCTACGACCCCAACGAGCGTTTCCTCGAGGGCATCGACGAGTCGAAGATTCCGGAGGCCACGCCCGAGGTCCCCGGCCATACCCCGAAGATGCGCCACAACAACGTCGAGGGCAACCGGCGCCCCTGGAACGGCGTCGACTACACCGAGTTCCCCGACTCGACTAAGCACACGATTCGAAAGCACTACTCGGGGCTCGTCCAGCAGATCGACTTCGAGGTCGGTGCGATTCTCGACGCCCTTCGCGAGAAAGGCCTGCTCGAAAACACCTATGTGATCCTGTCGTCCGACCACGGCGACTACCTTGGCGATCACAACCTGATCGGCAAGGCGTCGTTCTACGAGTCGGCGATCCGGGTGCCGATGGTCGCCATGGGACCGGGGATCGAGGCCGGGCAGACAGCCGACGGAATGGTCGAGCTGCGCGATGTCACGGCTACGATGCTCAGCTGGGCGGGTGTCGATCAACCCGGCTGGTACGACGCCCGGCCATTGCCCGGCGATGGCATGCCGGGTGGGGCGGGCCGTGACAACATTTTCGGCTTTCTTGGCGGTGGCTGGATGAACTTCGACGGCCGGTACAAGCTGCACAAGTACGACACCGGCGAAATGCTCCTCTTCGACATGCTGAACGATCCGCAGGAGCAGGTAAACCTGTACGAGAGCGCCGCGTTTGCCGACATCGTCCGGCGCCTGGAAGCACAACTGACCGCCGAACTGATGTCGTCGATGGACTCGTCGATGGACGACCGGCTCGCGCAGAACGGTGACATGTCGCAGGACCCCACCTTCGGCTACGAGAGCTGGCAGCGCCCGTGGCCGAACTCACCACGCACGGCACCGCCAACATTCGAAAAACCCACGAAGGCATAAGGGGTGATAAGGCACGGGCGCACATGAGTGGGAATCGTCCGTGCGAAAGCGAACTCGCGAAAACGAAGATCGAGTTGGTTACCAGTAGCTTTGTGGCTGGCCAGATAAGAGGAAGCGACCGATGACTGAACAGAAATTCGACGAAAAACGGTCCGAGGCGTTTGCCGACCGCCTGATGGACATGCTCAACCTGGGCTCGCTTGCCCTGATGACATCGATCGGCCACAGGACCGGCCTCTTCGACACGATGAAGGGCCTGAGGCCGTCGACCAGTCAAGAGATCGCCGACGCAGCTTCGTTGAATGAGCGGTACGTCCGGGAGTGACTCGGTGCAATGCTCACCGGCGGGTTTGTCGAGTACGACGCATCGTCGAAAACGTACTCGCTGCCCCCCGAGCACGCCGCCTTCCTCACCCGCGGCCCGAAAGCCGACAATATTGCCTCGTTCGCCCAGTACATACCGCTGCTGGGCACCGTAGAAGACCGGATCATCGAGTGTTTCCGGAACGGCGGCGGCGTGCCCTACTCCGGGTTCCCGAGGTTCCAGGAAGTGATGGCCGAAGACTCCGGCCAGACGGTCGTCCGTGCGCTCATCGATGACATCCTGCCACTTGCCGACGGGCTGGTCACCCGGCTCGAAAACGGCATCGACGTTCTGGACCTCGGCTGCGGTGCGGGCAGGACGCTGAACGTTATGGCGGCGCGCTTTCCAAACAGCCGGTTTACGGGTGCCGACATTTCAGAAGACGGGCTGAAAATGGGCAGGCTGGAAGCTGCCGAGCGTGGTCTGTCCAATCTCAAGTTCGAAATCCGGGATGCGACCGACCCCGGCTACGACAGCGCCTTCGACCTGATCACCACTTTCGATGCGGTCCACGACCAGGCCGCCCCCGGCAAAGTACTGGCAGCGATTGGGCGGGCGCTCCGCAGCGACGGGCTATACCTGATGCAGGACATCAAGGCATCGAGCGAGGTGCAGAACAACGTCGATCACCCGGCGGGACCGTTCCTCTACACGATTTCAACGATGCACTGCATGACCGTGTCGCTGGCTGTCGACGGTGCCGGACTCGGCACGATGTGGGGCCGCGAGCTGGCACTGAAAATGCTCGCCGAAGCCGGCTTCCCGAACGTCGAGGTAAAGCAACTGGAACACGATTTCCAAAACGAATACTTTTTAGCGAGGAAGTGATGGGATGAGCGCTCCGTTTGCGGGCACAGTCGATCCCTTCTCTCTGGGGAGAAGGTTAGGTTGAGGGGGAGCGCGACCGGCGGCGGAGTGAAGGCAATCGAATTGATAACAAGCGGCGATCGACATTCCCCCTCACCCCAGCGCTCTCCTTAAATGGAGAGGGAGTCAGAAGAACGCCACTAACATGGTGTTCTTCCTCACCCCGCGGCGATTCCGACGTAGTTCACAGATAACGGAGCAGTTGATGCCAGATAGCGAAGCAAACCAACCCAGAAAACCCAACATCATCGTGATGATGGTCGACGACCTCGGCTACTCCGACCTCGGCTGCTACGGCGGCGAGATCAGCACACCTAACATCGACTCTCTCGCATACGGCGGCCTGCGCTTCACGCAAATGTACAACGGCGCCCGCTGCTGCCCCTCGCGGGCCGCACTGCTCACCGGATTGCACCCGCACCAGGCCGGCATCGGGCAGATGACCGCCGACCTCGGCACCCCCGCCTACCAGAGCTACCTGCGAGACGGCTGCGTCACGATCGCCGAGGTCATGAAGACCGCCGGCTACAGGACCCTCCTCTCGGGCAAGTGGCACGTTTCGGGCAGCTGGGACAACCGCGACCGCGCCAACTGGATACTCGGCGACAAAAAGCACCCGCTGCCGAAACAGCGCGGCTTCGACCGGTCGTTCGGCCTGCTCAACGCCGCTGACTCATACTGGAACCCGAAGTCGTTGATCCTTGAAGACAGGCTCATCGATGTCGAGACCGACGACTTCCACATGACCGACGCCATCGCCGATCACGCCATTGAGCAGATCGACGAATCGGTCGCACTTGGCAAGCCGTTCTTCCAGTACGTCGCCTTCACCGCTCCCCACTGGCCGCTGCACGCCCGGGAAGACGACATCGCAAAATACGAAGGCAGGTACATGGCCGGGTACGACGCCATCCGTACTTCCCGCCACGAGGAGCAAAAAGGCCTCGGTGTGGTCGACAACAGGTGGGAGATTTCGCCAAGGGACACAGATTCGCCCGACTGGGACGATGTTCAGAACAAGGAATACGAAGACATCCGCATGGCGGTCTACTCGGCGATGATCGAGCAGGTCGACCGCGGCGTCGGTCGCATCATCGACACGCTGAAAGCCCGTGGCGAGTTCGAAAACACGGTGATCATGTTCCTTTCCGACAACGGCGGTTGCGCAGAGCTGTTCCAGGAAGATTCCGACTGGCCGGACGCCTCGCAGTGGGAGACTTCAACCACGCTCGACGGCCAGCCCGTGCGCTGCGGCGACATCCCCGACCTGCGACCCGGTCCCGACACCACGTTCCAGGCAGTCGAGCTGCCGTGGGCCAACGTTTCCGACACCCCGTTCCGGCTGTTCAAGCGCTGGATTCACGAGGGCGGAATTTCGACCCCGTTCATCGTCCACTGGCCCGACCAGATTGCGGATTCACACATCCTGGCTAACCCGATGCACATCATCGACATCTCCGCGACGTGCTACGAGATCGCGGGGGCGCAGTACCCGGACGAGCACCACGACACCGCGATCACCCCGCTCGAGGGCGAGAGTTTTCTGCCTGCGCTGCAGGGCCGCAGCTGGACCCGTGAGCAGCCGATAAC
>JASLNQ010000300.1 GCA_030745955.1 Dehalococcoidia bacterium
ACCGTCTCGAAACTCGTCAAGCGCACGCCTGAACTCGACGCCGCCGGTATATACCCGCACGAAGTGTAACACCACATCAAGACCGAGCAGGACATCGAAACGGTGCAGTACATCGTCGAGAATACCGAATACTTCCCAGCCTACGAGCAGTTCGTCGACTTCGACGAGAGCGTCGGCGACGACGGCCTGCCCATGGTCGCAGTGGGCGACGTGCCCTTCCACCACTACCTCGAGGTCTTCACCGGCTACCAGGCGGGCTATCTCCACCTCTTCGACTACGAAAGCAAGGTCGAGCGGCTCCTCGAAACCATGCACCAGTCGTACAAGGCAAAAATGTGGCCCCTCGCCGCAAAATCGCCCGGCACCCTGTTCCTCCACGGCGCCCACTTTGCAACCGAAACGACACCGGCCAACTACTTCGAGCAGTACATGCTCCCCTACATGCAGGAATTCGCCGACTACATGCATGGGCACGACAAGAAGGTCGCCCACCACGCCGATAACGACACCAGCGGCATCATCGACCTGCTCAAGCAAACCCGTTACGACATGCACGAATGCTTCGTAACCGCACCGATGGTCCCGATCACCCTCGCCGAGGCAAGAAAGCGGCTCGGCGACGAAATCGTGATTTTCGGCGGCATTCCCTCCGTGATCCTCGAAGAAAGTGTCTCCGACGAACGGTTCGAGGAGTACATGCAGGAACTCTTCACCGCAGTCGCACCCGGCGACAGGTTCATCCTCGGTATCGCCGACAACATGATGCCCACCTCGATGCTTTCGAGGATCAAGCGGATCGGCGAACTGATCGAAGAAAAGGGGACATACCCGATAAAGGCGTAGCTATCGCGCGGCTGACAAAGTACGCTGCCACACCAGGCGCGGCCTCCAGCACGCAACACGGTTCGAATCGGAAAGTTGAACCACGAGTACCAGGACAAAATTATGACCGCATTCGAAGACCTCGCCAACATGATCATCACCGGGCAGCACGCAGGTGCGGCCGAGTGGGCGCGAACCGAGCTCGACAACGGCGTTGGCCCCGGTGACATCATCGACAAGGGGATGATCCCCGGGATGGATGAGATCGGCAGGCGCTGGAAAGACGGCGAGATCCACATGCCCGAAGTCCTCATCGCCGCCCGCGCCATGAAGGCATGCATGGCGGTCGTTCAGCCGCTGCTCACCGAATCCGGTGCCGAAGAACGGGGCTCCGTGGTGATCGGGACCGTCAAGGGCGACCTCCACGATATCGGCAAGAACCTCGTCGTGATGATGCTCGAAGGCGCAGGCTACCGCGTCTACGACCTCGGCAACGATGTCGCGCCCGAAGCCTTCGTGAAGGCTGCCGAAGAGCACAACGTAGACATCGTCGCGATGTCCGCGCTCCTGACCACCACAGTGCCCATGATGGAGGCCACCATACAGGCGCTGAAAGACGCCGAGCTGCGCGCCGGCGTGAAGGTGATGATCGGCGGAGCGCCGGTGAGCACCGAACTGGCCGACAACATTGGGGCCGATGGGTACGCACAGGACGGTGCGACAGCCGTCGACGTAATGGCAAGCCTGATTTCGTCCTGAAAACACGGCGCACAGGAAGGCGATCGATATGACCATGTCTCACCGCGAAAGAGTGGTGAAAGCCCTCAACCACGAAGAGACCGACCGGGTGCCAGTCGACTTTGGCGGCGGACCCGCAACGCAAATTCACCCAACGGCCTACTCAAGCCTCCTCGCCCACCTCGGGTTCGAGGAAGAGAACCGCCCGGTCAGTCACCGCGGCGAAGGCCAGGTCGTGGCCCCCAGCGAAAAGGTGCTGCAGTACTTCGACGTCGACGTCCGGGGTGTCTACACCGCCGAACCCGACTCCTCGCAGGGACACCCGATCGACGCCTCCAGCTATGTCGACGAATGGGGCGTCAAGTGGGAAAAGGCCGACACCTACCACCCGTACATCAACATTCTAGGTCCACTCCAGCACATCACAGACCCGGTACCCGCCGATGTCGATTCCATCCAGTGGCCGGTACCCGACGACCCGGGCAGGGTCCTCGGGCTGCGCGACAAAGTCACCGCATTGAGGAACGAGACCGACTACGCGATCGTCCTCAACCTGCCGAACAGCACCTTCGCACTCACCCAGCGGGTCCGGGGGTTCGTCGAAACTCTCGAAGACCTGCTGCTGAACGAGGCGTTTGCCGAGGCCGTGCAAACAAAAGTTACCGACGTGATCTGCGGTATCGCAGAACTGGCGCTGGGCGAAGTCGGCGACCTGATCGACGCCGTGTCGTTCGGCGATGACATGGGCGTGCAGAACCAGCTCTACATGGGGCTCGACCTCTACAAGAAAATGCTCAAACCGCACCACGCGCGGTTCGTCGAAACACTGCACAGGCACACCAACGCCAGGGTGATCATGCACAGCGACGGCGCGGTGCGAGAGTTGATCCCCGATCTCATCGACAACGGCGTTGATGTGCTCAACCCGGTGCAGGTCAGTGCGACCGGCATGGACCCCGACAGGCTCAACCGCGACTTCGGAAAAGACATCTGCTTCTGGGGCGGGATCGACACGCAACATGTGTTGCCGTTCGGCACTGCCGACGACGTCGCAGATGCCGTGAGGGGCCGCAGAAGCGACCTCGGCAAGGGCGGCGGCTACGTGCAGGCATCGGTGCACAACCTCCAGGCCGAAGTCCCGTCCGAAAACATCGTCGCCATGTTCGAAACAGCCCTCGGCCGGCGCTAGGCCGGATTGGTCCAGACCGGTCCGGACTGCGCCGGGCTGGACCGTACCTCGACGGAGCACAGCGAACGAAAGTACCTGGATGACGCACCCGGTGGACCGACTGTGGTTCTCCCGCTGGTATCTCACAATTTTGATACCGCTCATCCTCGTGCTACCGGCGCACGACACCACGACCGCCACGAGTCGGCTGGCACCCGCGCCCGCAATCACCGCCACCCTCCTGATGGAGGCCATCGAAGACGCCGCCACCGCCTTCGGGACACTCCCACACGGCAGCCCGCCCGAACTGCTGCAGAGCCAGAAATTCCGGGCCGGCTCGTTCGACTACCTGCCCGGACTCGAACACCATGCCGAGGCCGATGTGCAGCTCGATGCCGACCTGCAGGCCACCGACCGGCCCGTGATGGCCGAACTCAAGATCCAGACCTACGAAACCGGCGACCTCTTCGACACCCTCGCCCCCGAAGTAGAAGACTTCATAGTGACCTGCCCCCAGAACCTGTACCACTCGCTATGTTAGTCCGACGGCCCACCTGGGCATGATTGCCTCGGGTGCCG